>CAMDDI010000005.1 GCA_945890905.1 Bacteriovorax stolpii | reverse complement strand
TTGAGTTTAAATAAGCCTAATTAGGACGCCATGACCGTTAAGAGATTTCTCACAGCACTGTTTCTCCTTACGGCTTCGGGTGCAGCCTTTGCTCAATCCGCTAATCTTCCCGGTGTGGCAGTTAACTTTGGTCAAGGAACTAACCTCGTTGATACGATGGAAGTTCTTCTCCTCTTTACTGTTCTGACCCTTGCTCCAGCGATCATTATTCTTTGTACATCATTTACACGCATTGTTGTGGTTCTTTCATTTATGAGACAAGCATTGGGAACGCAAAACATGCCACCCAATCAACTATTGATTGGCTTTGCATTGTTTCTTTCAATCTTTGTAATGATGCCTACTGGTAAATCGATTTACGAAAATACTGTCTTACCTTATCAAGCGAAACAAATCGATGCTACTCAGGCCCTGAAAGGTTTAGAGGCAGATCTTCGACTTTTCATGGAAAAGCATGTACGTAAAGCTGACATTGGATTGTTCTATGATGTGACCAATGCTCTCGCACCAAGTGATATCAAAGCTGTTCCTACTCATTATTTGATTCCAGCTTTCATCATCTCTGAATTAAAAACTGCATTTCAAATTGGATTTTTGCTTTATATCCCATTTATCGTTCTCGATATGGTGGTGGCTTCTGTTCTGATGGCGATGGGGATGATGATGCTTCCTCCAATGCTAGTCTCAATGCCTTTTAAACTTCTGCTCTTCGTTCTAGTGGACGGATGGCAATTGGTGACAGGAGCGATCCTTCGCTCATTTAACACCTAAGGTGGTTGTCCATGGAAAATGAATTTGCAATTGAAGTCGTCAATCAAGCGATTAAAGTTACTCTGATGCTGGCGGCCCCTATGCTCATCGGGGCCCTGGTTGTCGGTGTGCTCGTATCCATTTTCCAAGCAGTGACTCAGATCAATGAGCAAACACTTTCATTTATTCCCAAGATTCTTGTAATCATTGCGGCCTTAGTAATTTTTAGTCCGTGGATGATGGAGACGATGGTTTCATATACTCATGACTTATTTACAAGCATTCCCGAACTGATTAGGCGTTAATGAATCTTACCGTAGGGGATCAGGCAGTTTTTTTGGCCTTTTGGCTAAGCTTTTCCCGATGGATAGCAGTACTTTTTCAACTTCCCATTTTCGATAACAACTCAATTCCAATGATCGTGAAAGTTCTTACGAGCTTTCTTATTTCTTATGCCTTTTTTCCTCACGTTCAGGGCACGCTTGTTGCAGAAGTTAATCAAGTTGGTGTGGATAACATTTGGCTACTCATGATGTTTCATACCACCGCAGGCCTAATTATTGGATTTTTGGTGAAAATAATCATGAGTTTATTTGTGGCCACTGGTAACATTTTGACCCAGCAAATTGGCTTTGCATCTGTGAGCTACTTTGACCCCACTCAAGGCCAGCAAGTAGGTCCTTTTGAGAGATTAGTTGAGTGGACTATGCTTATTCTGATCTTATCCTCGGGAGCTTTAGTTCCCATGTTTAAGGGAGTGTTTTTGTCTTTTTTTTCTATCAATTACTCTAATGCCGGCAGATTGCTGAAATCTCCAGAGTATTTTGTGTTATTCTTTAAGTCAGCATTTAGCTCCGCAATTCTTTTAGGCGGACCTTTGATTTTCGCCAACTTACTCATGAACTTAGTCATGGGAATTGTGGCCAGAACGGTTCCGCAATTAAATGTGTTGATGGTGAGTTTTGTAGTGAATATTGGATTTGGATTGCTTCTCTTTTTAGGAATATCAGAAGAGTTTTTCCAAGTGAGTTTTGATTTGTACGTAGAAAAATTAGGTGAGTGGTTTCAGTTTATCACTCAAGTTTAGAAGAAATTAAAAAGGGGAGATGAGCTAGGACGGCTCCTTCGCATCCTGCGACCGCCGCATACCACTCATCCTGAGTATAATGGCCGACGAAAACGACGACGAAAAAACCGAAGAACCCTCGGCCTATAAGATCGAGGAGTCCCGTAAGAAAGGTGATGTAGCTCAATCTAAAGAGCTCTCGTCAGTTTTACTCCTCACTGGCTCACTTCTCACTCTCATTGTCTGCGGAATGTTTATCTACGAAGAGTTTACCAACTACATTGAGTGGCTGTACGCTCATGATTTCCAAAAAATTTATACTAAAGAGCAGTTTGCAGACGTGATTCAGCACACGGCTTTTACTTTACTTAAATGTGTCGCGCCTTCATTTGGGTCTTCGATCTGTTTAGGTTTTATGTCTCAGTTCATACAAGTTGGTTTTCTCTATTCTCCTGAAATTCTCACGGCCGATATTGAACGTCTCAATCCTCTCAAAGGATTTGGCCGTCTTTTTTCTAAGAAGGCCATTGTTGAGGCGGTTAAAGGCATTTTCAAATTCACTGTGGTGATCTGTATTACCTATTCAGTCATGAGAGACAATGTAGGTTCATTCCTGGGCTTCTTGCATGCGGATGCCGGACAAAGTTTAGCTTTTGGGAAATACCTGATGGTGAAACTTGGGTTCTCTGTTCTCTTAGGTCTTGGAGTCATTGCTCTGGCCGACTTTGCTTGGGAGAAGTGGTCTTATCGTAAGAAGATGATGATGACCAAGCAAGAGGCCAAGCAAGAGGCAAAAGAGAAAGATGGTAATCCGGAAATTAAAAACAAAATTCGTCAGATGCAAAGACAGATGGCCCAAAAACGTATGATGTCTGACGTGAAGAAAGCGGACGTAATTGTTACAAATCCAACCCATATTAGTGTAGCATTGAAGTATGATGGAAATATGATGGTGGCCCCATCAGTAGTGGCAAAAGGTGCCGATCATTTGGCCCTTCGCATCCGTGAGATTGCAAAGGAAAATGATATACCCATTGTCGAGAACATCATGTTGGCTCGAACGTTGTACAAGACAGTGAAAGTGGGACACGGAGTTCCACGAACTTTGTACAAAGCTGTCGCAGAAATCTTAGCGTTTGTTTACAAACTCAGACGTAAGAAAAAAGCGATCAGCTAAATAAAAAAATTGCTCAGGATGAGCAACTCGAACAGAGGTAAACCATGGACAGGTTTTTTGAAAAGCTAAAATTCTTTTCTCAAAATTCCGATCTTGCAATCGCAGTCGGTCTCATTATCGTCTTAGGCGTAATGGTGGTTCCAGTTCCTCCGGTTATTCTCGATGTGTTTTTAGCTTTTTCCATCGCTGTTTCAGTGGCGATTCTTTTAATTGCTGTTTACTCTAAGAAGCCACTAGATTTCTCGACTTTTCCAGCGATCCTTTTGATCACAACCTTATTACGTCTATCTCTTAACGTGGCCTCCACCCGTAATATTTTGCTCCACGGAGCCGCTGAAGGGACTGCAGCAGCAGGACACATCATCGAAGCTTTCGGTGAATTCGTTGTCGGTGGTAACTACGCCGTCGGTATCATTATCTTCATGATCTTAGTGGTCATTAACTTTATCGTTATCACAAAAGGTGCTGGTCGAGTTGCAGAGGTTTCTGCCCGATTCACCTTAGATGCAATGCCAGGTAAACAAATGGCCATCGACGCGGACTTAAACGCGGGATTAATTGATGAGAAAGAGGCCAAACGTCGTCGTGCGGAAGTGGCGCAAGAAGCAGACTTCTTCGGGTCCATGGACGGTGCTTCAAAGTTCGTTCGAGGAGATGCCATCGCAGGTATTTTGATCACAGTCATTAACATCATCGGCGGTATCATCATCGGTGTGGCCCAAAATGATATGTCTTTTTCAGATGCGGCCAGAACATTTACTCTCTTAACAGTGGGAGATGGTCTTATTGCTCAAATTCCCGCACTGATTATTTCTACAGCCGCCGGTATTATCTCTACCAGAAATTCCAATAATAAAGGTCTCGGTGCTCAAGTTGGAACTGAATTTACGGCCCATCCTAAAGCTTTTTATATCACCGCAGGTGCCATCGGAATGTTTGCTTTGATTCCAGGCTTTCCAGGAATTCCTTTCATGTTAGTGGCCGGGATGATTGGATTTGCAGGTTTTAAAATTGAGAAGAACAAAGAATTGGCCACAGCCAATGAAGCTAAAAATGCTGTTCAAGAAACTAAAACGAAAGTGGAAACTCTTGAGTCTCTTCTTCCCGTGGAACTTGTGCAACTCGAAGTGGGTTACGGAATTGTGAGCATTGTAGATGCTGAACAAAATGGGGACCTTCTTGAGCGTATCTCACACATCAGAAAACAATTTGCTATGGATTGGGGGATTATTATTCCCTCGGTTCGAATTAAAGATAACTTGGAATTAAAACCAGGTGGCTATTCTGTGAAAATGAAAGGAATTGAAATCGCTAAAGGCGAACTTCTTCCTGATCACTTGATGGCGATGGATCCTGGTACAGTGATTGAGCAGATGGAAGGAATCGAAACCAAAGAGCCAGTGTTTGGACTTCCTGCTATATGGATTACCGATGATCGTAAAGATGAAGCTCAGTATAACGGTTACACCGTGGTTGATCTTTCAACAATTGTTGCCACTCACTTAACTGAAGTATTGAAAACAAATCTCTCAGAACTCTTTGGACGCCAAGAGCTTGTTAAAGTTCTTGATAACTTCAAGGAAGACAATCCGAAAATCGTTTCAGACTTGGTCCCAGATATTATGCCACTTGGGATTGTACTTAAAGTTCTTCAGAATCTTTTACGCGAAGGTGTATCAGTTCGTGATCTTCGCACCATACTTGAAACTCTCGCTGAATTTGGTCCAGGCACCAAAGATCCAGAAGCTCTTACTGAGTACGTGCGCCAAGCCCTTTACCGCACGATCACTGAACGTATCAAGGGATCTCAAGGGGATGTTCCTCTGTTTACCCTTGATCGATTGTTAGAGGAAGCTGTTGCCCGAGCTATCATGGTCGGGGATCACGGATCGCAATTAAATCTTGATCCGAAAGTGACTCAGACAATTCTTGCCAGTCTCAATGAGAAGATTGAAGAAGCAACTTCTCAGGGTGAAAAAATGGTGGTCCTATGTTCGCCAGTTATCCGCCGTCACTTCAAGCGCCTCACTGAAAAATTCATTCCCAACATGATTGTGGTCAGCCATAATGAATTAAGTCCGGATATTAATATAAGATCTCTCGGTACGGTGAGGTTATAATAAATGTTCGTTAAGAAGTTTGAGGCCGATACGTTAGAAGAAGCCCTTAAGGCCGTTAAGGTCGAACTGGGTCCTGATGCTATCATCCTTAAAACAATTACCAACAATGGTTTGAAGGGTGCTTTCAAGAAGAAAAGAATCGAAATCACCGCTGCCATCTCCGAGAGGAGTTTTGAAAAAAAGGCAAAGGTGGATAAAGTGTTAAACGACGATCAAAAACAAGCCTTCTACCAAAAACCAGCCTCCACTATTAAAAATACTATTCAAAAATATAATAATGCTGAAAGCAATCAGAGTGCTCCCGGTTACGGTAGTCTTGGCCTGAATAAAGTGGTGAACACTCTGGCCAAAGGCTCTGCCAGTTTAGCTGATGTGACAAACAAAGCTCAAAGCATGGTCAAAAACAGCCTAGATGACTTCTTGACCAATGAAGACGGACATTCTGGTTTTTCATCTGACAGCGAAGATGATGAACCTTATATTCAACCAGTCAGACGAGCAGCTCCTCCTAAAGCTGCAGCTCCAAAAATGCGTGAAGCTCAACCTGTGGACCTTAGTCGCGGCAAGTACGCTGAACCTCCTCAGGATACAGTTGAACTTTCTGGTCGCGGTTCACAAGCGACTGCTCAACCAGCTGCAGCTGCCAGCAACTCAGTAAGCCGTGAGGCCTATAATGAACTTCGCCAAGAGCTTCGTACTCATCAACATAAAATGGAACTCCTTGAGCAAAAAATCATGGAGATGTCTCAAAACTATCAGTTTAATCAAAAGCACTTGAACGAAGCCAAAGGTATTTTCCAGCTCCGTACTACCCTTAAAACTCTAGATGTAGATGAGTCCCATATTCTTGACCTAATCAAGAAGGCCAATTATGAATTGGCCAAAGAAGACTTGGAAAATGCTGACATTCTCTTTGAGTTCGCGCTTAAAGAGATGGCCGGTTCAATCCACACTGCTATTCCCTTATTTGCTAAAATCGACAATGGTGACCCGGTAGTGACTGTTCTGGTATCAGAAGCAGCTTCAGGTCAAAGTACGATGGGGACTAAAATCGCTGTGCTCAAAAAAGATGTGATTTTAATCCAGTATTCACAAGATGCTCAGAACAACGCTTCAACCGACTTTGCTGCTCAGGTTTTCGGAATCAAGGTAGAAAAAGTTCAAAATTTTTCTGAGGTTATTGGCCTAACCCGCAAAGCAACTGAAGCCGGCAAATCTGTCCTAGTGGATGTTCGTTTAAATTCTAAATTTACCGATGAAACAAAAAAATTCGTTGAGACCTTAAAGCGTGGATTCAATCACGTAGAGGTTCTATGCACACTTTCTGCAATCCACTCGGAACTTTATAACCGAAAAATTATTGCCCGATATAAGGATGTTGTAGACGGTGTTATCATTTCTCATGTGGATCTCTGCATGAATTTTGGAGCACTTTTCAACATTCACAAGGCCCACAATAAGTTGCCTCTCAAATTCTTCGGTACTGGACCTGTGGTCCCCGATGATATCGAAGGAGCAACCGCTGAGAGGATGATGGCAGGTCTCTTCCAGTTTTAGTTTTTCTCTCCCATGTTTTTAAGAGTCAGACAGGATGTCAGACTCGTGCAGCGACAGGAGGTTTATGCACAAAACCAGTGAGTGGCTTCTCTCTTTTTCAGCGGAGCAAGATGCTAATTTAAAGCATACTGTCCATGGATCAGGCCACAAGACATGTATTAAAATCTCAGTTACTGGTGGCAAGGGTGGAGTAGGCAAGACCTCTATCGCTCTTAAAATGGCCCAGGAATTCGCGAAATCAGGTGCTAAAACACTCGTGATCGATTGCGATTCAAATCTCTCCAATACTGCAATTAAACTTGGTTTACCTCTCGATAATAAGTTTGAAAAACTTCTTTCAGGGGATGTTTCATTTGAAGAATGTATTATTCAGCAAGGAAATTTCCACCTTCTTCCTGCCTGCAATGGTTCCATTGAAATTTTTGAAAATAAATTAAACTTTGATGAAATCATCATCGATATTATCTCGTCTCACGAGCATCAGTACGACTACATCTTGCTCGATTGTCCTGCAGGAATTGGCCGTGATGCTCTTACGTTAAACGCATATTGCGATCACCGTTTTGTGATCGTGACTCCAGATAAATCTTCCATCACAGATTCTTATTCTTTGATGAAAGTTCTCTCTCAAAAATTTGACATCAAAGAAAATCATGTCCTCGTGAATATGTATCAAAATGAAAAACAGCTTCAGAAAGTAGCGATGACTTTGAGTGAAACTGTCGAGAATTTTCTTGGCTGCCGCACTCATATCCTAGGTGGAATCCAAAAACTGGATGTTTCTGCCGAGGGGTTTGATACTTTTTTCCTCTCTGAAACAAAAAGTGAATGGAATAAAAACTTCGTTAAACTTCTATATGGGTTTACCGAAAAGTTAGTTATCCAGTCTGCTGCCCGAACTTCGGGACGAAGTCAGTTGGCCTATGAACACGATGTTCATTAAAAAGTAAAAGCTAAGGAGAGCTCCGCATGTCATCACTCACGGCCAAACTCAAGAACCTCAAAGACTACCGCTCAACAGTGGAACCTAAAGTTAAAGAGGAAATCATTCTTGAATACGCTCCCTTTGTTCGTTATATCGCGCAGAAAATTGCGTCACGTCTTCCACCAAATATCGAGTTGGATGACATGATCTCTTGCGGTGTAATTGGACTTATGGATGCGATTGAAAAATTTGATCCAACCCGCGACAACAAATTTAAAACTTATGCTGAATTCCGTATTCGTGGTGCGATTCTTGATGAATTACGCTCACAAGACTGGGTTCCACGTTCAGTTCGTGAGAAAGCTAAAGTTGTAGAAAAAGCTTATGCTCAATTGGAGAAAGACTTAGGTCGTTCTGCAACTGACGAAGAAATGTGCGAACATCTTCAGTGCTCAATGGATGAATTCCACGAGCTCATCAATAAATCAAAATCTGTATCACTTCTGAATATCGAAGATGCTGCAGCTATGAGTAAGGGTGATAAAAAACTGATGGTCTCTTTGATGGAAACATCTCGTTCGGCCAATCCGCAAACTGCTGTTGGTTTCAAACGTGCTCAAGAGATTATCAAGGATGGGATTAAGTCATTGCCTGAAAAGCAGCGTCTTGTTCTTTCTCTTTATTACTTCGAAGATCTTAACTTAAAAGAGATCGGCCAAGTTCTCGACGTGACTGAATCACGTGTATCTCAGCTTCACACTCAGGCGATCCTGAAGTTGAAAGCAAAACTGCGCAATCAATTCGATTCTTATGAGGATTTGGCGAGCTAAGATAAACTCACCTTCAAACTCACTCAAAGCCCGAGCTAATACCTCGGGCTTTTTTTTTGTCTATGCAATCCGTTCTCTTTTGTCAGAAAATTAACTAGCGGAATTTACTACAATCGAGGGTGTTTCGATGGATTGGAAAAAAACCTTTAATCGCGGGCAGTGGGTCATACATAGCGTATTTATCGTGGCCACCTTAATTGGAATTGGTTCAACGGTTTTTGCCTTGAGACTCAACCATCTTCAATCAACGGAAGAAGAGCGTATTCTCAAAATCAATGCTCTTATTTCTGAACTAAAAACTGATCAGAGTTTTACTAAGATCGGAAAATACTTGTCATGGGCAGAAGCCGATAAGGCCCAGAATGAAATTCGCAAACTCTCTGGCCGTATTGTGGCCACCGAAGAACTTTTAGAAATTAAAGCGAGCAAAGATTTAGGTCTCTCCCTTCGTTCGTTTAATAAACTTTTAGGAAATACTTCGGGAATGTCTAACCCAAGTGATGCTCTTAAAGTTTTTAAGCAAAAAGTATCAAATCTCGCAACACTAGCAAAAACTCGGCACTATAAAAATATTTCTCTTATATCAGAAAGAATGGAAGAGCGTCTCTCGCAACTCAATCCAAAAAATGTTGGTGGCTCAATACAGGTGAGTTATTTGAAATCAGATATCGCCAGACTCAACCAACTTGTAAATAGTGCTGGGTTAGATGATGCAGAAAAAAAAGGTCTCCTCGAGCGTTTTGAATCCATGAGTAATGAAATTGAACTTCTCACAAGTCTTAATTCTCAATCTCGTGATCTTAAGTCGCATGTCAATCAGGCCACTATCGCTCTATCACAGTGGCTTATGGATGTAGAGAAAAAAGCCGGAGATTTTCAAGGGGCCAGAAATCGGTCTCAGAATCAATTGATTATTATCTTGGCCAGCATGGTGTGCTTTATTCTTACGGCATGGATGGGCATCGCTTACATGTTCCGTTGGCAGAAAAATAAAATGGGTGAGCAAGTTGAACTTGAAGTTAAGAGCGTCATTGAAAAAGGCATCATGGCCGATCAGCGCTTCATGATGGATCACTACACTGAAGTTACTCGCAATGACATCATTCATCTTTTAGACGAATTGAAAGTTAAACTTAATTTGGGATCAATGCTTCACGAAGGTTTGCCTTTCGCTGGTTGTATGATTGATGGTCATTTCAAAGTTACTTGGTATAACCACATCTTCCTCGAGCAGTTTTACTTAAGTGAAGAAGAAGTCAGAAGTGACGCTTTTAGTTGGGATTATTTGCGTGATTATCTCAATCTCGATGAAGATCCGATTTATCAGGCATTGGTGAATAAAATTGCTGGAATTTATCCGGTAAAAATGAAGCAAGATGAATTCACACCCATGCAGCCTTATGAAATGTATGTAACTCCTATCAGTGTTAATCGTGAAGAACGAGTGATGGTCTTTTTCTATCCTCTGGTTGCCGTGAAAGAAGCTATTGCTGAGCAAGTGAATATGTCGCGCATGACTCTCACTCGTTTCACAAATCTCTGGAACGAAGACAAGATGGATGAAGATGAGCTTCGTCTTTTAGAAAAAGATTTTAAAAATAATGATCTTATGGATTTATATAATGACTTAAGTAGTCTCTATGAAAGAGTGAGTGCGGAAAAAGCTGAATGCATCCGCAATATTACTGCACTTGAAAAAGAAAGAAGCGAACTTGAGAGTACGGTAAGTGACTGGGAAGAAGCCGATGGAGTGAAAAAAGACATCATCAAGCAGGAATTTAAGCTTGCCCATGAAATGCGCGATTCATTTATTCATACTATAGAGAGAAGTGAGGGCCTGGTGAATATCAACCGCACCATTCTCGGTCAGAACGATGATCTTAAAAATGAAGCCATGAAAGTTCACCAACTCAATCAAGACGGTCAAAAGAAGACCCGTGAAACTTTAGAGATCATGGGGCAACTTGAATTTGTTAAAGCTGATTACAAAAAGCTTAAATTTGAACTCTTAGAAGTGAAGACCCGCCTTATTTCCATTAATAACTCACTCTTTGGTCAGCTACCTGCTTTAGATGATAACCAGCAGAAGCTTGCTTCACGCTATAAAGATGAACTTGCCCGCCTGGATTTGAACGTGAGTACCTTTGATAAGAAGCTCTCTCAGTTAGATGTTCTTCTTGGTAAGCTTCAAATGATGAATAATGATAAGAAGCCCGCACCCCAAATCAATTTGCAGTTTCATACTTCTCAAAAAGATCATGAAATTCGCGAGGCACTGTTGGAAATTCAAAAAGCTCTGAGTTCTGAACAAGGTAAAGTCGTTGATCACTTCAAGAATCTTCATCAGCTTATGAAGAAAGATCTAGCTACGACCCCTGAGAAAGATCTACCGCGCGATCATTCAAGTCTTGATTCATTTCTCTCTTAATGAAAAATTTTAAAGCAAAAGTTTCCCTTCACTTCCCCCAGAAAACGACTCTGGGGGAGATGCTTATGAAGATGAGTCGCCTGACTTTAAAAGAAGTCACTGAAGCCGCTGATAAAGGGGCCGTGTGGCTGCAGAAGAATGGACAAGGCAAAATCTTGCGCCACCGAAGTGTGGCCACTCAAGTATCTCCCAACGATATAGTAAGTCTATTCTATGACAGGCGGGTTCTCTCACTTCCTTATTTCGAAAAAGCCGAGTGCCTCTTTGAGAACCAGCACTACGGCATATGGCTTAAGCCCTCCGGAATTGTGCCCCAAGGAACTCAAGCAGGAGATCACACTTCACTCTTAAGACTTGTAGAGAAAAATAAAAAGCAAGAGGTCTATTTGATCCACCGCCTAGACCGGGAAACCGAAGGGCTCATGATTGTTGGTTATTCATCTGAAGCGGCTGCTAAATTAAGTGACTTATTTCAAAAAAATAAAGTGCATAAAACCTACGAGACAATTGTTCTGGGCTCCCTTACTCCAGGTAAAAAAGAAACCATCAATTCCTCACTCGATGGCAAAGAGGCCATCACTCATTTCGAAGTCTTAGACTCAAATGAAAGAGTGAGTCTACTTGAAGTCACCATCGAGCATGGCAGGCTTCATCAAATCAGAAGGCATATGGATTACTTCGGAAACCCAGTCATGGGAGATCCTAAGTATGGAAAAGGTAATAAAAATCGACAGGGTTTGATGCTTTTGGCCCGATCTCTTTCCTTTATCGACCCTTGGACTAAGAAAGAAATGTCCCAAACTCTGCCTTATGGCCTCAAATTATAGTGTAAAAACTACCAACATCTTAAGATCGTTTCTCTATCTCATCCATTTGCTCCCTATAATTTAGGCATTAGGAGTTTGTATGAGATTATCTTTATTACTATTGAGTGTAGGCGCTTTATCATTATCTGCCTTCGCCGAAGTGAGCTTTGAAGAAAAGCAGAGCCGGGTGGAGTTGATTGAGAGAATTCAGTCTAACGTTCCCGCTGTAAGTCTTGAAGCTTATCAGCGTGATCTCAATTATGAGAGACAAAATCTCTCCCTTGAAGAGCGTGCACAAAACGAAGTGAATCTTCTTGCGGAAAAAATCAAAACTCAAGTGGCCCTGACCTTTCAAGCTGAACTAGAAAAAAACGATGATCCTGAAGCTGCAGCTGCAACAGTTCGCGCAGCAATCGAGCGCGATTTGGCTCTCGCTTCTCCAGAAATGAGAGAAGAATTACAAACTCTCGCTTTTGAAGCTCTTGAATCAGCTCAACGAGGTGGATTGTCTGAAGATGTTCGTTTGCAAAATATTGAACGCTCAATGCTCTCTCGAGTTACTGAGCGCTCGGCTTATTTAAATCATGAAGCGCCTGATGCTAACATCGGAAATAATGCTCCTGGTGGTATTCAGCTCCCTAGATCAAATAATGATCGCGATTCAGAAAGACGTGAATACAATAGCAAGCAAGAACTTATTAACTCATTAGTTTCTGATCGTGATAATACGCGCTGGATTGGAACGAGTAACATGAGTATCAATACTGGAGTTACCCGCAGTGCTGAAACGAATATTAGCTATCAGCTTAAATTTAGTTTTCTCGGTGTTGCTCTCGAAGGTGGACCTTCGATTAATTTTAAACGTGAATACGCCACCAATGCTCAAATCATTGCCGAAGGTCTCAATCCAATTCTTTTAAATGACGGTAATTTTGATTTCTGGAAACGCGATAACCGCAACCGCATTGTTGTGAGTGGTGGGAAGAATCAAAAACGCTTCCTGGCCTTTTGGTGCGAGGCCAGCGAGAAATTTGAAACTGCTTATACCGGTGAGGGTGGTTTTACTGTGGCAGGAATTGGGGCGACAGTTACTGGAAGCAATGCTTATTCCAACAATGTCACTCTGTCATCTCGAAGAGTTTTCATTCCCGAGTATCTTGAAGGTCGAACTGTAACTATGGCCCTCTTGAATAGAATTTGTATGAATGACTTTTTAAATGCTCGCTTAAGCAACAACTATACTATCAAACAGTCACTTAATGTGATGATGAGAAATGTTGTCTCTAGCTTGCAGTTCTCTCATCCTAAAACAAAATGTGGAGTTGATTCTCAATGTATGCCATGGTTCCGCACTAATGGCGCACCGGTGATTGGAAATGGTGGTTACCCACGTTGTGTCGAAGAGCCTCGTGAGCATTACCGCGCTTGTGTGATCAAAGGTCTTCAGGGAACTAAATGCCCTATTTATAAAGAGGGCCGGCTTGTCTCAAGTGGTAGTTTTGAATATGCTTGTGATGCTGGTCTTCGTTGCGTTCAAACGAAAGAATACGGTTGGTTCAGAAGTCTTAACATTTTCCAATTGGCCGAAGGTGTGTGCCGCCCAGTTAACCCTCGCACTTATAGAAGTCCTCGACGTTAAACTAAAACTTGCCGGAGAAATTGTTCAACTTCTTCGGCAAGCTCTTCAACTCCCCAAGAATTATCGATGACAAAATCCGCTTTCAATTTCTTTTCTTCTATATCCATTTGATGAGCAATTATTTGTTCGGCCATATCCTCTAAGTGATCATCCCGGTCCATTAAGCGTGCTTTTTGAATTTTATAAGGAGCGTATACGACCACCTTAACATCGACTAATTTATCGAGCTGCTTTTCATAGAGCAGAGGAACATCATAGATGACAAATTTAATGTCTCCCAGAGCTTTCACTGCCTCTCTGAATGCGCCAGGAAGCCTTTGGTAAATGTACTGTTCAATTTGAGCTTTTGCGGCAGGATCTTTAAAAAAGATCTCTCTCAAAGTAGGAAAGTGAACTGAGTCATTTTTCCAGGCCAGGGGAAAATTTGCTTTCACAAAATCGCGGGTTTCATTTTGTTCATAAACATTTTTCACTAATCTATCCGCATCCACGACAGGGAAACCTTCGGCCACAAAGATCTTAGACACGGTGGATTTCCCTGTGGCGATTCCTCCAGTGAGTCCTATGATAGGTATATCTATCCCATGCATACGAGTAGCTGAATTTAAGTTTTGGAATTGTGGTTTAAGTTCGCTCATGATTTTTTTACCTCGACCCAGTAAGCTTCAAGTTCACTTTGTGGTGTGTCCTCAAGTTTTCTTCCACTCTTTTTAACTAGGTCTTCAACTTTTTGAAACCGGTGAATGAATTTTTTATTAGCATCTCTTAAAGCTTCTTCTGGATTAATTTTTAAATGACGTGCCAATTGGGCCACACTGAAGAGCAGATCACCAATTTCTTCTTTCACTCGCTCAGGATTGTAATGGCCTCCTGGGGGAAGTTCTTCTTTAACTTCTTGCCACTCTTCCTCAACTTTAAACATCACCTGGAGATGATCACTCCAGTCAAAATTCACGGAAGTTGATTTCACTCCGATACGAAACGCAGATTCAAGAGCAGGGGCGTGGAGATATTTTTGATCAATGGAATATTTCCTCTCACCTTTTTCTTGGATTTTTATTTCCTGCCACTTCGTGGTGACTTGTTCAGCTGTTACATTCTTTTGGTTTTTGGCGAAGACATGGGGATGCCTGCGGACGATCTTATCGGCCAGGGTTTTGGCCACACTCTCTAGATTAAATGTTTTAGCATCTTCTGCGATAGTTGAATGGAGAAGGATCTGCAATAGTACGTCCCCGAGTTCCTCTTCCATCAGCTTTGGATCGTTTAATTCGGTAGCTTCAATAAATTCGTAAGACTCTTCTAGCAAGTATTTAAGCAAAGTTTTATGAGTTTGCTCTAAATCCCAAGGACATCCTTCTGTGGGATGTCTGAGGGCCCTGATCACCTGAATGCATCTTTCTAATTCTGGATGGGCCATTGTATTCCTCGCATTGGAGATTGCTGAAAATCTACCAAAAGGATAACATGAGCTTTATGAAGAAACACCAATTCCTGAATGTTGATTTTCATTCGACCGTGAAGCTCTCTGCTGCCACTCAAAAAGAGCTTATTCTTTGGCTCAATTGGGCATCCCCAGTTGTGGAGCGCTTAATCAAAAATAAGATTTTGCCCGGCTTCAAGGGTAAAACTGTTTCTGTGTCTCTGCTCATTTGCGGAGATGCACGGATAAAAAAACTTAATTCTGATTACCGGAATAAAAACAAAGTGACTGATGTTCTCTCATTCCCTTCAATAGAGAATTTGCGTGAACAATCTAAGTTTATAGATTCTGATTTATTTTTAGGGGACCTGGCCATTTGTCACCCCCAGACACTCCGGCAATCAAAAGAATTTTCAATTGGATACTTAGACGAATTTATTCATCTCTTCTTTCACGGACTACTTCATTTGATGGGCTTTGATCACGAGATTTCAAAAAAAGAAGAAAAGCTTATGCAGGATTGGGAGCAAAAGGCTCTGGCCGAATTCTCACAGATAAAAAAAGGGAGCCGTTAAGCTCCCTTTTTAATTTTTTTAATTATCTAACTCTTCTTGCCATCTGCAATGCTTGCTTAAGATTCACACGACCACCTGACAACATTTTTCCCTCGAAAGCGGGAACTTTTACTACTGAGGCCATAAGGATTTGTTTTACACCTGCCGCTTTGAGCGATGGGTTATAACCAATGACCATAGCAGCTACACCAGATAGGTTTGGTGCTGCCATAGATGTACCAGATGCTGGAGCATATCTATTCTTAGGCATAGTCGAAAGAATATCAGACCCTGGACTTGCGATATCCACAGTTGTTGGACCAATGTTTGAGAAGCCCGAGAGTTCACCACCAATAGTGGTAGAAGCAATGACAATCATGTTAGGAGAATCATAAGAAGCAGGATACTTAGGTTGGACATCATTGTTGTGCCATATATCAGGACCATCAGAATCATTTCCTGCAGAAACAACTAGGAGAACTCCGAATTTTTTACCAATTTCAGTCATCACATCACGTACGGCCATTCCACCTTCATTTTTTTCTTTTCCGAATGAACAGTTGATCACTTTTGCACCATTTTTAGCAGCGTAAATGTAAGCCTCTACTACATCTGAATCAAGTTCATCAGCTTCATCAGGCACAGTTCTGATGGCCATAATTCTTGCATTAGAAGCCACACCCGCAATACCTTTACCGTTATTCTGAGAAGCTGCAATAGTTCCAGCTACGTGAGTACCATGCCAGTGAGAAGCTTGGGTATTCATTGTGGCCTTGCCATTTTCATCGCGCACAAGAGTATTGATTCCGTGGATATCATCAATATATCCATTCTTATCATCATCAATTCCGTTTTTAGGAATCTCTCTAGGGTTGGTCCACATCACGTCTTTAAGATCATCGTGATTATGATCAACTCCAGTATCCACAACGGCTACGATCACCTGGCGAGGATTTCCCGCTGGAAGAGTTGCATAAGCACCAAGAACATCCATTCCATTTTTAGCTGAAAAAGCCCAAAGATTTTTGACTTGGGGATCGTTGAAAGTATCTTGGATAGCTAATGGGGCGATCATTGCTTTAAGTAAAGCATTCACTTGAAGTGACTCATGCTTAGGAAGTGCTTTTTTACCAGCAAATTGATCTCTCTCAATAAACTCCACATTTTCTGCATTATTAAGTTCATGGCTTAATGCGTTAAGGTCATCGGATTTCACCAAATAGAGGTCACCAATAAGTCTTTTAGAGCTGCTAATTAAGGGAGATTTAATCATTGTCTGGCCCGCTTTCATTTTCACGAAGAGATTGCTTCTGTGATAACGAATTGGGGTGTTTGCGGCCATGGCAGAAGTCATCGCGAAAGCCATTAAAAATCCAATACTTAGTGTGTTCATCCCATATCCTTTTTAACAGTTCTTAGAGTCGCCGCCATCCTAGTTAAGGGAGGATTAATGCGCAAATGAAAAAAACTGTCTTTTAGCATATTTGGGTGGTGCAAATAGTTTCTAGAAAAGTGTAGGCTTTGTGCTTTGCGTTAATTGGCTTCTGCTGGCCTGGTATTATGAGAGTCAAATAAGGCAGATTTTTCAATGATAATTAAACTCAAAACATTAGATAGACTATTGATACGACTACTAAAGGTTGGCCCAGTGGCTAGGACTTCTAAATATCAATTTTGGCTGGCATGCTTTCTAGCATCCAGTGGATCACTCATCGCAGATGATGGCCTAATCAATGGTTACATTGGTGCTCAAACCAATCAGCTTAATCGAGATGTAGGTGACGTTCCAGGAAACAGATTCAACGGGAACTTAGGTTTTGATTTTCAAAAAAATCGTAGTGACTCTCAAATCAACCAAATCGAAAGGCGTTTCACCGCTTCAGCTCTCATGAATGATCAGAGCCTACTTATGTATTCTGTTCAAGAAGCTTACGTCGGGGGGCATCTTACGAACAAAGATACCATCCGTTTCGGTCGACAGATTCTGGATTGGTCCACCTTGGATGCAACTTGGGGATTTGGTAAATTAAATAACCGTAGAAATTTTGATTTCTTTGAGCCAGGTCAAGAAGGGCTTACGGGTTTAAATTACGAAAGAAAATCGGCCAATGGAATGAGATATAAATTCTTCGCTTCTGGTCTCTATATTCCTGAGCTTAATCCAGCTTTTGACATCAATGATAACCGCGGAACAATTAAGTCCCGTCATCCTTGGTCTGATGTGCCTGCCTCTAGTGCCATGGCCAATGGATCCACGCTTCCTATTAACTATGATGTCAATATTCCTTCGTATGCCAGAATTGTTTATCGCTATTCTGTAGGTGCCAATATCGGTTTTGAGAATAAGCACTGGGTTTTTGATAACTTCATCATGAGAAAACCTGAAAATGGTCTCTCAACTAAAGTGACAGTGGACGTAGATACATTCCAAAATATTATTAACGCTAAAATTGTTCCGCAAGTATATTACCACGATATTTACGGCTCAACTTTGAAGTACAGAAATGAAGATATCGGAATGTATGTTTCTGCTATGGCAGTTCGTCCTAATACTTTTCCTGATGGATCAAGACAAGCCACTCAGTACACTGACATCAAAACTGAAAAACGTCGTGAAGATTATATGGGTGGGGGGATTTCCCGCATTAATTCATTATATGGATACGGCTTTAATTATGTGGCCCGTTTAAGTCCATTTGACCGTCAGAAAGAACAACTTGCCCTCGATCCACGTTGGAACCAAGCTCTTAACTTTTTTGGTCTGTATAATTTTGGAAGTAAGTTAACAGTCTCGGCTGATCTTAAATTCGACATGCTGACAACCGACCGTCTGATAATGGCCCGGGCCTTTTACAATGTGACTCGGAACTTCTTGGTGAATGTGGGCATGAATTTAATTGGAACTCCCGAAGATGGGAAATCGTTTTGGTCTCCTTACACAAACAATGATTCCTTGTACGCTGGTTTAAGGTATATATTTTAGGATAGGTACTATGAGTTTTTTAAAGAATGGATTTCTAATTTTGTTAATGATGTTCACCCTCACAGGGTGTAACGATCTTTTCACAAATACTGTTATCAAACGCAGTCTGGATACGGATCAGTTTTCAGCAAATTGTGATCTCGATGTTGAGCAGTTTAAATCCATCATGCACCAAAACATTAGGCCGCAAATATTATGTTTAGGTGAAAACTTAAATCTCTTTATTCGTGTCGTGAAAACTACTCGTCCAGGGTACATGAACCGGGCTGCTCTCGTGGCATACCTAAAATTCAACCGTCCTGATATTCAGCCTGAGATGATCAGCGCCCTTAAGGCCGTTTACGACTTAAATTATCTGATTACAGGGGATGATCCTGAATTCATTTCTAAAAGTAACGTAGATAAAATTATCTCTTTTGCAGTTAAATTTAACCAAGAAGCTTCTCTGAATTTTGGGCCCATCTTTGAAGATGATCACAAAATTAGTTACATCGTTCATAAAAGTCATCGCGACCGTGTGAGTGCAGCCAATAAAAGAATAGTTCAAGGATTGCGTGAGATTTTTAACGCAAATTCGAACGGTACTCCTCGTAAGCTCAACATCATGGGCTTGCTTAATAGTTTCTCAACTCCAGAAATTTCTGATCAAATCAAGAAAGTTGAGAAGCTACTTTTTATTAAGAGTGTATTAATCGGTGGAGTGAGAGAAGAAATTACTCACGAAGAATTAGGCCGATTACTTCTCAATTTTGACCATTTGGTTCTTTTGACTCTTGATGCAGTAAAATACAAATACATTAAATTAGATCAAGAATCGACCTTAGAACTTCTACAGCAAGATGTGGCTTCCCTCACAGATGTTATCTTGGCCCCAAGCATGGGAAATAGAGAAGCTGAAGTCTTCTTTACCATTCCTGAAGTCATTGATGCCATCAAGACTTATATTGATTTGGAAGATTTTGATATTGATCAATACAGCAGTCTTATTCTAGAAGCAAAAAAAATCATCATGGGAGGGGATACCTCAAGTGATGAAACCATGAAAATTGTGAGGGGGGCAGATTTTAAAAATCTTTTGACCCATTCAAAAACTCTTCTGCAAACGGGTACAGTTTTCCATCGTATATGGGATAAATTCCAAGTTGCCCTCAATAGTCCTCAGCCTGTGACTGTTGATTTCTCAGATTACAGCCATACTTACCCTAAGCATGCAGAGATTCTTAAAGACTTTGAAAGAATCGTGAAAAATTACCGCTTCTTTAGAGGTGAATTTGTATCGGCTTTCTACACCAGTGGTTACAGGCGCAATGCTGATGCCGTAGTTGAGATTGCAATTTATGAGTACCTTTTAAAATTACTTTTTAAAACTTACGGAGATGCAAGCATTGGAAGCCTTGGTGGATATGCCATGGAAAATAAGCATGTTCTTAACGTCGTTGGAAAAATTGAAAACGAACTCATTGATCTCGGAATTATTCTCCCTCAGAGAAAAACAAGTATTACGGATACAGTTTCTCTTTTGGGAACTCTTTTTCAATATCAATCAGACAAGAACGGTAAACTAGACGTTAACGAAGCTACTGAATTTGGTCTCTCGCTCTTTACTTCTTTAGATATGGCAGACAGCATGATGGATTACTATAATGAGAAATGCCCTGGAGATTTCGATCAGTTTGAGCGGGTAAAACCAGCTTGTTTCCGTCAATACTTCCTTCACGGAGTGTGTGATAAGTACCGAGTATACTATCCACTTCTTTTTGAATCTCTGGGCGCTAAGACTTGTGAGCAGTTGATTAATAATGAATACAACATGGCCTACCTTGATGTTTCAATTAAAGCGGCCCGTACTTGTAATTACTATACTGACACTCAAGGCAAGCCTACTGATGAGATTTATTACTCCAAGGGGGATGTTTTCGCTATCCTCGTGGCCATGATGCACATTGAAGCCACAATTCTCCGTTGGGATAATCCTAATGGGGCCAAACCTGGTAACAACAACAACATTATGGATGCTAACGAAGTAAATAACGCGTACGAAATTTATTCAGCAGCACTAGACGGTTTTTTGGAAGGTAAACCAGCAATTATCAAAGCATTTAAAAAACAAATCTACCAGTACCTCATCAAGTACGAAGAAATCCCTAACGAGAAAGATTTTGGAAGTATCTGGAAATTTATCAAGTTCCTGTTGAATTTTGACAAAAAAGCTCCAGCAACGAGAAAAACAATTGCCTCAATTCTCTACAACATTAATGAGCAAAACACGAAAATTGCCACGGATGCGGGAGTTAAGCAGTTTGATTGCAACTACTTGAAAGATCCTGAGAATATTCCTCGGGTACCTCTGCAATCCTCAACTTCAACAGCAAATACTTCCGTTGGAACAGATTATAGTTCTATCTTAAATGTGATTAAGACCGATACGAGTAATGGTGAAGATCCTATTTTCTACATTGAGAAAACATATTGTGTCTCAGTGTTTGGTAGACAGTATTGTCTATAGAGACTTTAGTCTCAAAGTTGAATGGCCATGAGCTTTTTCAAGAATGTCGTTTTAACTTTAATCATCCTCTGCAGCCTTTCAGGTTGCGGAGATCTATTTGAAAATAAAGTCATTCCACGTAGCCTTGAAGCAGACCAATTTAAGGCCAACTGTGATCTGGATGTAAATCAATTCTCTGAGATCATGTATACCAACATCAAGTCTCAGTTCCTCTGCTTAGGAGAAAATCTCAATCTCTTTATCCGCGTGGTTAAAACTGACCGCCGAGGTTATATGAACCGCGGGGCCTTAGAGGCCTATATTAAAAATAATCTTCCTGATACCAAACCAGAAGTGATTAAGGCCCTAAAAGCTGTTTATGATTTAAACTACCTCATCACTGGGGATGATCGCGAGTACATTTCAGCTGTCAATGTGGACAAAGTTATTAATTTCGCTATCAAGTTCAACATCGAAGCAGCTCTGAATTATCAAGCAATTTTTGAAGATAAAGACAAGATCTCTTACAACGTACATGTAACTCAAAGAAGCCGGATCAGTGATAGCAATAAGAGACTTGTCTCCGAGCTCATGATGCTTTTCAATCGTGATACAGTGGGGAACCCAAGAAAAATAAACGTCATCTCTTTGCTTGAAAATTTTTCAGTTAATCCTGAGAGGTTTAAGCAACTTCTTTTTGCAAAAACAATACTAGTCGGTGGTAATGAGACTGAAGTCACCAGCCAAGAGCTCAATCTCTTACTTTTAAATTTTGATAAACTCGTTTTGATGGTGATGGATGCTGTTAAGTATAAGTACATCGACTTTGGACAAGCTGATATATTAAAGCTGATCTCCCAAAATGTAGACGCCTTTAGTGCCATTTACCTCAATGATTCTCTTGGCAATAGAGATGATGTTGAATTTTCAACCCTTACGAAGCTCAAACAGGCCGTGACCACTTTTATCACCGTCAAAGATTTTAATATCAATGACTACGGGAAAATTCTAGAAGAAGCAAAGAATGTGATTATGGGAGGCGACCGGGAAAAAATTAAAGGCCGTGATATCCGCAATCTCATCACTCATGCTCAAGACGTGCTTAAAAAAGGAACAGTCTTTCATAGCATATGGAATCAATTCCATGATGCTCTTGAAGGTCCACTCCCGGTCAATATTAATTTCGCCGAGTATCGCCATGTGTATCCAAAGAATGTGGAAGCCCTGGAGCATTTTGAGCGCATTGTGAAAAAGTACCGCTTCATGAAAGGTAAGAATAAATCACCTTACTACTTAAAAAAATACGCACGTAATCCCGATGCTATCGCTGAAATTTACATGTATGAGTACATCATCAAATTGTTTTTTAAGACTCACGGTTCACCATCAAGTTCGGTGGGTGGTTACTCCATTGATATAGATGGAGTAACTAAGATTATTAAAAATATCAATGAAGACTTAGTTAAGAATGGGCTTCTTCTTCCAGAGCGAGAGGAAAGCGTGTCCGAAACAATTGCACTCTTGAGTATTCTGTTCCAATTCCAGTCAGACAATAACAATATGTTAGATGTTAATGAAGGAGCCGAGTTTGCGGTGGCCCTCATCACATCTTGGGAAATGTCTGGAAAAGTTTTCAAGTACATTGAATCTAAGTGTGACAAAAAAGATAATTTCCAAAGGATCTCACCGGAATGTTTTAAACAAAATTTCTTCCAAGGTATGTGTAAAGACTATTACTCTTACTATCCACTGCTTTTTGAATCTTTAGGGGCCAAGACTTGTGAGGAAGTTCTGAACACTACTGATAATTTGGCCTTCTTAGACGTCTCCATTCGGTCGGCACGCTCATGTCACATTTACGATAAGGTTTCAAAAGAAGAAATTTATTATACCCGTGGTGATACTTTTACCATCCTGGTGGCACTGATGCATGTTGAGACCACTATTCTTCGTTGGGATAGTGCTTATGCTAAGAAACCTGGGAATAATAATAATATCATGGATCCTTTTGAAGTAGAGAATGCTTACGAGATTTACTCTGGAGCTCTTGAAGTCCTGCTAAAAACAAAACCAGCAGTGGTGAAAAAATTCCAGAAACAAATTTATCAGTATTTGATTAAGTATGAAGAAATTCCTGCCACCAATAACATTCCAAATACTTGGAAATTTGCGCGCTTTTTGCTGACTCCAAACAAAAGTGCCACTGCCAATCGTAAAACTGTGGCCTCAATTCTTTACAATATCAGTGAAGAGAAAACTAAAAATGCTATCGCTGCCGGGAATCCAGAGTATGACTGTAGCGTTTTAAAGGATCCGAATAATATTCCGGGCGGACCTAAACCCCGCAACCAAGCGCCCGCTGTTCCTGTGGTGGCTGCTCCAGTTGAGGATTTTAGCTACATTCTTGAGCCTATTAAGCTAGGAAAAGACGGAGCTTTCTATCTCGAAAAAGAATCATGTTTCACCCTTTTCAACTCCCGATTCTGTTTGTAGAGTGTTCTCTTCATAGAGGACAACATGGACAACTCACTGCAGCTTAAGCTGGCAGACTATAAGTCACAATTCTCAGCGATGAAAGATACTCTCGAAACAATTCGGAGGTCGCTTTGACGTCGAACGGAAAAAAAGCCGACTCAGAGAGATCTCAGAGCTAGAAGCCTTAGAAGGTTTCTGGAACGACACTCAAAATGCCTCTAAAATTCAAAAAGAAAAATCAGTTCTCGAAGATGTGGTTAAGCTCTACTCCCAAGTAAAGTCACTTAGTGATGATTTTGAAGTTCTTTGCGAGATGAGTGCTGATGGTGATGAGTCATCAACTTCTGAAGCACTCGACCTTTTCCCAAAATTTCAGGCCGCTCTTTCTGAAGCTGAAAAGAAGGCCCTTCTTTCAGGTGAAGTAGACGTCAACAATGCCATTGTCACAGTAAACTCTGGTGCAGGTGGGACAGAGTCTTGTGACTGGGCCGGAATGCTTCTGCGGATGATTCAGCGCTGGTGTGAGACCAAAGGCTTTAAGGCCACCATAACTGATTTCCAATATGGAGATTCGGCAGGAATTAAATCTGCCACACTAATGGTCACAGGAAATTATGCTTACGGATTGCTGAAATCAGAAATTGGAGTGCATCGTCTGGTGCGGATTTCTCCTTTTGATTCCAATGCCCGAAGGCATACCTCTTTTGCTTCGATCTTTGTCAGTGCAGAAGTGGATGACACCATTCAGATTGAAATTTTAGATAAGGATCTTCGTATCGATATTTATCGCTCCGGTGGAGCAGGTGGACAGTCAGTGAATACAGCCGATTCAGCGGTCCGGTTAGTGCATTTACCTACGGGGATTGTGGTGGCCTGTCAGAATGAGAGATCTCAAATTCAAAACAAGGCCATGGCCATGAAGATTTTGAAATCCAGACTCTATGATCACGAAATGGAAAAGAGAAGAAAAGAGCAGCAGTCCATTGAAGATACAAAAAAAGATATCGCCTGGGGATCGCAGATTCGCTCCTATGTGCTTCATCCTTACAAACTTGTGAAAGATCACCGTAATGGTTTTTCTTCTTCTCAAGCTGAATCGGTACTGGATGGGGATCTGGATGATTTTATGAAGGCCTATCTTCAGTGGAAGAGTTTAGGTGGAAATGTACAAGATACAGATGTGGACGACTTATAAGAGAGGAATTTTATGAAAGACAAACACGTTAGAAAATGGACGGAACTCTTTGGTGAACAAATGCATGTTCGTCTCGAGAAGCGCAAAAAACTCGAGGAGTCTGGATCTAATCCATATAAGAATCACTTAAAACCAAATACTACTTTTGCTCACCTTATTTCTGAGTACTCCCATAAGACTAAAGAAGAAATTGGTGAAACTCCCCGCTACAAAGTGGCTGGACGGGTCATGATGGTGCGTGACTTTGGTAAGGCCGCTTTCCTTCAGTGTGATGACGGCACAACACGCTTTCAGCTGTACGTTAACAAACAAGTCACGTCTGAAGCTGGCTTTAAAGAGTACGGACTTTTAGATTTTGGCGATATTGTTTATGCCGAAGGGGACGTTTTTAAAACCATGAAAGGGGAGCTAGCACTCAATGCTCGGGAACTTTCAATTATTACAAAATCCATCCGTCCTTTGCCTGAAAAATTTCACGGCTTAACTGACGCTGAACTTCGTTATCGTATGCGCTATGTGGATATGATCATGAATCCAGAGACTCGGGATAAACTCAGAAAGAGATCAGAAATTGTCCGCTACATTCGTGAATATTTTTACCGTCATGACTTTTTGGAAGTGGAAACTCCCATGTTGCACTCTGTGGCCGGTGGTGCCACTGCCAAACCATTTAATACTCACCACAATGCTTTAAACATGGAACTCTTCATGCGTATTGCTCCTGAACTTCACCTAAAGCGATTAATTGTGGGCGGATACAATAAAGTTTTTGAAATGAACCGATGTTTCCGCAATGAAGGCCTCTCTCTCAAACACAATCCAGAATTTACCACCATTGAGTTCTACTGGGCCTACGCAAACTTTGAAGACCTGATGGATTTTACTGAGCATTTGATTTCTGAAATTGCAGAACATGTCATCAAGTCAGATCTAGTGATATTCGGTGAACATGAAATCAATCTCAAAGGTCCTTACGCACGTTTAACCATGAGAGAAGCAGTTGCCAAATATACCAACTCAACTGCAGAACAAATCAATGATCGCACCCATCTTTTGGGCCTTTTAAAAGGTGTGAATCAAGATCCCAAAAAAGTTCAAGCACTCTCTTGGGGAAGACTATTAGTGTTGGCCTTTGAAGAATTAGTAGAAGCAAAACTTATTCAGCCTACGTTCATCACTGAGTATCCAACTGAAGTCTCTCCACTTTCTCGTCGTAATGATACCAATCCAGAATTTGTAGATCGGTTTGAGTTTTTCATGAATGGATGGGAAGTTGGAAATGCGTTCTCTGAGTTAAATAATCCAACTGATCAACTCGACCGCTTTGCTGATCAGGCCATGGCCAAAGAAGCTGGGGACGATGAGGCTTCTGAAGTGGATTACGATTTTGTTCGTGCTCTGGAATACGGAATGCCACCAACAGCTGGTCAAGGCATCGGGATTGATCGTTTGGTGATGATTCTCACCAACAGCTCAACTATCCGTGATGTAATGCTCTTTCCGCTACTTAAAAAAGAACAAATGTTCTCTGAAGCTGAAGAAGAGTAAATTTGAATTCATACCTTTCTATCTTAAAGGTTGTTCTCCACGGTCGCTCAGCAGTTAAAATTCTGCTGGCGACGGTGATGAGTTTTGCATTCTCCATCTCGGTCATACTCTGCACGTTTGGTCTGATGGATGGCTTTGATCATCTTTTAAAATCTGGTTTAAGACATTCTTCTGGGGACATCTTGGTAACTTCCAAGCGCGGGTTTTTTTCCATTGATTCCTTGATGCTCAAAAGTTTTGATACCATTTCTCCTAAGGCCATCGCCCCTGTCATACAAACTGAAGCATTTGCCCTCCATCAAGGTCAGAGTAAAGGTGTTTTAGTCCGTGGAATTGAGAGTGATAATTTTTCCGAAGCCACAGGTCTAAAGATAAACCTCACTGAAGACGAAATTTTTATCGGCAAAGAACTCGCCAAACAATTAAACATAAACGTCGGTGACAAACTTGCTCTCACTATGGGGCGCGGTCATGAATCCTCTGATGCTTTACCAAGTGTTCGCTTATTCAAAGTTGGCGGCATTGTTGAGCATGGCATTTATCAAAAAGATCTTCGCTTTGTTTATTTGCGCCGCCAAGATTTAGCAACTTTGATGAATGTGGGTGAGAGAGTCAACCTTGTTATTCTTGCCATTCAAAATCCCAAAATCTTCAATGAAGATTTAAGTTTTATAGAAAATTCCAGACAAACTCTACGTCACGAACTTGATGG
>CAMDDI010000004.1 GCA_945890905.1 Bacteriovorax stolpii | reverse complement strand
TAATACTGAGCAAGGCCATAAAATGCACTTGGACGCTTAAGACTAAAGTGATGTTGAATATGACTGAGCATTGACCACAGAGCTGTACCACAAATAGAAATTACCATCATATGAAGATAAGAGCCCTTCGCAGCAGTCATATCGGCCTGCAGACCCGTTAAGATGAGGGAAGATTGAGCAATATAAAAATAGGTCGCTTCTCTGGTAACGTGTCGTTCAAAAATGCCTCTAAAAGACCAGTAGATGGAAGAGATAATTGATAGAGACAGGAGCAGAATTTTAAATCCATCAGGATCTTGATTAAGTGTGGGTAGTAGAAACTGAACAAAGAGTAGCACTCCAGCTCTCGGTAAAAAAAGACAAGACATCTCATACCAAGGAAGGCGACCGGCCACATCATGAATCCATGAGTGGAAAGGAAAAACTCCGTGAGACTGGTAGATAATGATGAAGGCCAAAAGGAGAACCGGCCAGCTAAAGAAAGTAGCTGGATAATCATCAAAGGGAAGATTTAAAACTTGCGCATCATAGGCCATAGTCATTAGAGCAATAAAGCAAATAAAGGAGAGGATATGTTGGATGATATATGTTCCGCCACCAGCAGAAGAACCTTCTCTGATATCTTTGATAAATCCCGACAAAGGAATTACCCGCTGGAGAGTCCAGAAAATAAAAAAAGTTGGTAAGTTATAGGCCATGACAATTCCCAGTCCACTGGAGAGGTAGAGCAGGAACTTAGAATCCAGAGTGAGCTCCTTACGAACAGGATAAAGCCCTATCAAAAGTGAAGCACAAAAAATCATCCCCACAAAAACTGTAATGGTATTGTAACGGATATCAAACATGGTGTTGGTAAATCCACCTACTCCATAAACAGGAAAGAAAAATAAAAAACCATATAAAAAGAAGAAAAGCGCCAAGAGAAAGAGAATAAAATTATTCCACTTGCGTCCCATTTCATAAAATGTGGACACAATGGCAACTCCAAAGGAGAGAATCAGTGGAGCAGCTTCTAGCGTGCGCGAGAGGTTCATATCTTACCTTTTACGAAAAATCTTTCTAACAAATTGTGAATCCCATTCCATCCAGCTATCCTCCATTTTCATGTAGATCTGAATAGGCCAGCAGATAAACTGCAAAAACTTCATAGTGAAAAAATCTAAATGGAAACCATGAAGTGCATGAACAAAAATCTTCTTTTTAGTATTGGATGAAAAAAACTTCTCTAAAGACAGCCTTTTATTGATACTCACATTTTGCTGCACAAGTGGATTGTCGGTAAAGTCACTGATAAGCGAAGCTGACCTTAAGAATTGAAAGGTACGAAGACTGGCATGAGTAAAAATATGAAATAGTGCAAAGTTAGTAAGTCCATGTGCAATCTCAACATAAATTAATCCCACTTGAGAAATGGTAGCATAGGCCAGCATGGTCTTAGCATCAGAGCGGGTTCGCCCAACAAGGCTTGCATAGATGGCCGTCACAAATCCGATGGCACCCACTAACCAAAGAAGTGCAGGAAAATGTTCAAGATAATCATAGAATCTCATGATTAAAAAAGGACCTAGATGCACTGAGAGTGCTCCGTAAAAAATAGCACTTGAAGGAGTGGGACCTTCCATGGCCGTGGGAAGCCAAGAACTCATAGGGAGTTGCCCCCCCTTGGCCAAAGATGCCCAAATAACGAAAAGACCAATAAAGATCAGAGCGTTTCCACTATGAGAATGGCCGAGTATCTTAGGTAGTTCCGTAAAATCCGTAGAGTGAAGATAATGGTGAGTCCATGCCGAAGCCGCAAGAATACCCATATCGCAAAGCCTATAACTAATAATCGCTTTCACAGCATGGCGAACGGGCTGAACTTGAAAATAAAAATAACTGATCAGTAGAACTGAAGTTGTTCCGACTAACTCCCATCCCACAAAGAGTAGATCCAGAGACCGGGCAAAGCTGACCACCATCAAACCAAATAAAAGAATGGAAAGAAGAAATACAAAACGAAAATATCCTTCTTCTTTATGAAGATAATTACTGGAGAATCTAAAAATAGTACTAATTAGTGTAGCCGACATAAGCGCATAAGTTGCGCCTAAGAGATCTACGATAAATCGCAATTTAAACTGATACTCCCCAACAACAATCCAATCTTTATAATCAAGAAGAGTACTGGACGGAGACAAATGCCAGACTAATACAAACAGCATAAGAGTTATCACTGACATATAGAGAGAAAAATAATTAACAGATGAAGAGAGAAATCTCTCACTAGGCTTGAGATGTGTAAGGAAACTTATCCCCAAAAGCATTGACCAGATGAAGGGAGAAATAATCGCCGCTATAAATAAATTTTCAATCATGATCAATCTCCGCAAAATCCTCTTGCGTGTGAGTGTCATTGATAAGATCCATAGAAGAATGAAAATGCTTTACCGTATAGCGGTCGGCTTCAAAAGGGACCCAGGTATTTTGACCATAAATAAACCACTGTAAAGTTTGAGGATCTCTAACTACCAAGCGGCTCCAATGATTGTAGAGAATATTGCGAAGTCTTGGATGACTATCAAAAGTTTTCTTCACCCGCTCAAGAGGGGCTTCAATAATAGTCATGTTACGAATAGGTTCATGAATCTCCACCATTTGGCGGGCAAGCCCTATACGCAAATCCCCTTGGGAACCTGTCATCACTCCTATTAGAGAAGTGAGATTCAAAGGCAGTTTTGATCCACAGCCAAAATTATCGTTATCTACACAGGAGAAATAATAATCCATATTGATATTGACACAGACTGGGATGGCACCAATGACAGCTTGAAATAATATTATTCCTTCTGGATCAATTTCCCAATCATAGCTAATAAGAAAAGAGCGGCGGTTTAAAAAAAGACTCTTTGTCATATCTCTGCGCCCTAATACAGATAAGGCAGTTGTACAGTGGCCATACTCAGGACGTGGTTGAGCTAAATCTTCTGCTCTTTCTCGGACATGTTTGAGAGCTTCTTCCGGTGATGACTTTGCCTTACTTGAACTAAAGCGCTGACAACGCTCAAAGGCATTGAGCTTACACGCCTTATTAATATTTTTACGTAAAAGCTCAAAGCTCTCTCTATGTGAGTCGGGAAGATTTTCGTGATCAAAAAAATTCACTTCATCAATTGTCGTATCATGAAAACCAGAAACAAAGACTGTAGAATCAGGTATCTCGATCCCTAATTTTTTAACTTCTGATCTCACCTCTGGATCATTGGCCATTTTGGCAAAGGCCCTGGAATTTGGAACTCCGGCATTGCCTCCGCAAGCTCCACAACCATAGGCCTGCTTGAAAGGATTATTCGTACTTGTAGCACCGTGACCCATCATCACTACAACTGGTGCAAATGAGGGAGAGAGACCGCACATATTGAGAATGGCCTGAACAATTTTAGACATTTCTTCTTTTGAGTAGCCTTGATCTCCTGAACCCTTTTCGATATTGATCTCAGTTTTAGGTTCTGGACTCAGAAAATTTTTCAACCCTTTCTTAAAACTTTTACTTTGGTGTGGAAAAAAAACCTGTAAGAACATAGGCACTAAACTCAACACACCTAATAGCAAGGTGGAAAAAAAACCTCTAAAAAGAGTGCGGGAATGATAGTAAAGAGAGAGACCAGAAGTTCCAAGCAAGTTATTAAACTTATCAAAAACTTGCCCTTTCTGTTGATCCCGTGAGACCTCACGTACGATATGGCCAGGATTAATCACTGGGGGGCATTGAGAAATGAGACGCTGATTTTTTAAACTCGCAAACTTCATATCAATCCCAAAGAACCCTACTACACCGAAAGTCTGTATGCGAGAGTCCATTTCTTCAATATGCCGGCGAATGGATTCTTCACGATCATCAATACAGAACAGAACCTGGGCGTAGGGCTTTTCTTTCTTCTGAGGGATTTCAGAATGCTGAATAATGGCCGAAAGAGCTTCACGATAAAAGTGATGCTCATAAGCTTCATGCCAGAGCCTTATTCGGTGAGTGTTCTCAAGGCCATCCATCTGATCCACTACCCTGAGTGCTTCTTCAAAAGTAAGATCTATGAGCCATTTTTGATCGAGCTTAAAATATTTTGTAATTTGATAAAGTGACAAAGAAAGCTGAAAGCTCTTCATCTCCACAGTTTCTTTTCGTCCATAAATTAATGTGAGATCCAAAGAATTTGCACTGGCATGAAAAGTATCAAGAGATGATTCAACTAAAAGCAGAGCTGCAATATATTCCACTAGCTTAATTTCTGGGGACTTGACCATGGCCTGCCAGGGCTCAAGTTCAAGCTTATTAACCATGCCTGCCCAACCTTTAAAATCAAATAGCATACTCAATAAAAAATCTTCCCAGGCTTCTTCGGGAATTTTCATTTTAGCGAATTCAGCTTTAATCACTTCTTCGGGTGTAAAACTTTCGTAAGTTGTGACTTTGTCGGCGAGTATTTTCTGCCAAGGGCTTGATACATTCTGAATGGCCAGCGTATCAAAGCAGAAAAATCTCCAAAACCCTTTATTGACAAAAGGGTTACTCCAAAAACTTTGACCTTGATCAAGATAGCTCGAAATTAAACGAAAAACTAAAGGCTGCATAGAAACAGCGTAGTTTTCACGATGATACTTCTCCCAGTATTCTTTTGCACGCCACTTCACACTACTTCTAGTTAAAACCAGAGACTGATTTTCAGTTTTACCACGGCAACTGTCCCATAAATGGGTGTCATTGATTTTTGGCTGAACTTCATCGTTATTAAACGCAAGATCAGAAAACATTAAGCTTTTATAAAATTCTTTAGCGCTAATTCCAAATTTTTCTAGAACTGCAATTTCTGAATAGCGCCCAAGATAATGATCAATGGCAAGGGAGATATCATCATCAGTAATTTTTCCATCTGCATATCTCTCGGTGTATTTCTCGATGGGCCAATAAGTCCGTGCACGGTACAAGACACCAGCTTCGTCTAAAGCTTCATGAAAATCTTTGTTTTCAAACATCAGAAGAATATTATTGTGAACAAATGAATGCAGAGGATTTTGAATTGGCAGACGAGTTCTTATTTTTTCAATCAACTTATCAAAGTTGGATTGGGCCGTGGTCATGAGTTGCCTCGAGAAATATTGTATTTACCCATTCTACCCCTTGCAGAAGCTAATTCAATAACATGATTTTTTTTTAATGATTTCCTATTGGATAAGAGTTCAATACAGGGTAAAATTAAAAATTAATTTTAAGATTTATTTTCTTTCATATCCGACAAAGAAAGGACCCTTTATGGAAAGCAAACTTACCTGGCAAAAAGAGATGACCTTCCTTGCTGTTAATCGCGACATAACTTCCCATTTGGATGCTACCCGGGAATTTGGAGGGGGAAACTCTGCCCCTACCCCTAAAGAAGCTCTCCTCAATAGTCTCAGTGCCTGCTCGGCCATGGATGTTTTGAGTATTTTGACTAAAATGCGGATAACTATGGATAAATTTTCGATTACTGCCGATGCCGTTCCAACTAAAACGATTCCGAGCTACTTTGGAGTTGTGAACCTCAAATTTCATGTGGAAGGCAATCTTGCTGCTGAGAAGCTGATCTCTGCTGTCGCCCTTTCCATGACAAAATTATGTGGTGTAGGTTATATGATAAGCTTAGTATGCCCCATCAATTATGAGATTTTCTTAAACTCAAAATCCATTCACTCTGATGTGGCAAAGTTTTCGGTAGAGGTCTTAAATGGACAATAAAAAAACAACAATCGTTTTCCTGCATGGTGCTCTAGGCACTTCTCAAGATGTCGCACCTTTAATGGATATTTTGACGGAGCGGGGTTTTACTACCAAAAGTTTTAATTTTTCAGGACACGGAAAATCTGCTGTATGGCCTGAAGAATTCCGAATTGACCTTTTTGCCAGAGATTTGGATAAGTATCTTCGTGATCACAATCTCAAAGACGTGGTTGTTTTTGGTCACTCCATGGGTGGTTATGTGGCCTTATACCATAAGGCCAATTTTGAAGACTCTCCCATTCATATGATTTTTACCTATGGGACCAAGTTCAATTGGTCAGAAAAAGCTGTTGCACGTGAATTGCCTATGCTCAATCCAGAACATGTGGCCGAAAAATTTCCTCATGTTGCTGCTCAGTTAATGGAAAAGCATGCTGATCGCTGGAAGTCTCTTCTGCGCTCAACTGCCCATATGATGCAACACCTGGAGCGCCTCGATGGTTTAACTAAAGAGGATCTCCACGACGTTGAAATACCTGTAACATTTATTCTTGGTGATTTGGACCGTATGGTTTCAAAAGAAGAAACTCAGCTTACTGCTTCTTGGCTTCATCATTGCCAGATGAAAACCTTGGCCCACTCGAAACATGAACTGGATCGAGCGAACCTCAAGGAATTAGCAGATATGATAGAGCAAGGAATTAACTAAAGCATTCCCTCTTCTTTCATGGCGCGGATCACGGCCGGACGTGTTCCTACTCGCTCCATATAAGTTGTAATATTTTTCCACTGATTAAGATCAAGGCCTACATGCTTTGACCAGCTCAAACATGTAAAGAGATAGGCGTCCGCGATGGTGAAAGTTTTCCCCATGAGAAAATCATTTTCTCCCATGGTTTCTGAAAGATAATTCAACTTTTGCGTAAGCACACCTTTGTAAGCAGTTTTACATTCAGTTTTTCCAGCATCTGTTGTGAAGAGCCTCTCTGCACCGAAAAGAGGGCTGAAGCCTTTATGGATTTCAGTGGCCACAAAGTTCATCCACTCTTGGCATCGGTAACGTTCAGTAGTGCCAAATTTTGGATAAATATTTGATTCAGGTTTTTGATCAGCAAGGTACTGAGAAATTACTTGGCCTTCGGTTAAAAATTCACCGTTTTCCATACGAAGAACTGGGATAGATCCTTTGGCATTAATTTTAAGAAAATCTCCAGATACACATGACTTTTTATTAAGATCAACTGCTTCAACTTCATAAACCATATTTAGTTCGGCAAGAACAATGTGAGGAGCAAGAGAGCAAGCACCACGAGAGTAGAATAATTTCATAACGTTTCTCCTTAAATTTGGTAAAAAATGAGTTTGGCCTAAGGTTTAAAACTTCGCTAGTGGCGGCGCATTTTTCATAGACCATAAGGGTTTTATAGGCCTATGATTTAAGTCCTGTATAAACCTCTGGAGTTAATGTGACGAAGGTCATTGCCATAGTAGACGACGAAGATGAGATGGAATTTATTTATTCCATGATCTTCGAAGACGAAATCCAGCTGGGATTACTTGATTTAAAATTTTTTGTTGATGCATATAGTTTTTTTCAATGGTTCGAGACTCAAAAACCTGACCTCATTCTGTGCGATATTAATTTGCCCATTTATAACGGGATTGATTTAGTCCAGAAATTAAATGCTACAGGGCACAACATTCTTACTTATTTTGTGTCTGCCCATGATCAAAGGGATTATCAGGAGTGCATGAATTTGTTAGGTATCCGTCGCTATCTCCATAAACCCATCGACTTCGATATATTCCGTGAATTTGTTTCCGCCGATCTTGGTTTACCTTCATCTCTCTCCTAGTCGATCTTTACTTTTTGAGTCATGATAATTCTGAACAAAAGGTCATCAATGAGGGATATTTCCTGGATCTCAGAACTCGCACTTGAATGCAAGAGCTACTCTAATTCTTTGGGTGCATTTTTTGCAAAGGCCATCGCTAAAGTCGATTTTGAAACTGTTACTGATCAAGAGATGAAGCGTGCGTGGTCAGTCCTTGCACGTGATATGGTTCATTTTGGTTTCGAAGAAGGTTTTCAACTTCCTCCAGACATTGATGCCACCATTGCAGCTATTCAAACCATGGGAATGGACAAGCTCAATAAAGATATGGTCAACGAGGAAATACTCTCTCCTCTACTTGGCGCATTCTTCCAGAAAACTTTTCAAATCGTTGGCGAACATCCACAACTTTTAGAGATGTTGGATCAGGCCGATTTGTTGCAAGATATTCTCGGTACCATGACTCATCGGTTTATTCCCATCTTGCAACTAGTTCCTGTCTTTTCTCAAGAAGCCCAGAACATGGTTCCTTATTTAAGAGAGCCACTTTTTACTGCTCTCTATGAATTACCAGAAGAAGAGCATCAAAAACTCACACTAATGACTGAAAGAGTGATGCAGAGATTTTATACTGAACAAGTCAGACCTAATTTAGTCATTACTCTCAAAGATAATCTCAAAGGTAGAAACCTTCTTCTTCCTCTAATTGATGAAGCTGTTAAGCATCTCCCCCCTGATCGATGTATGACGGCCTTGATTTGTATTCTTTGCACACCAAGATCAGAACTCACTCAAGGCAGAATTATTTCCATTGTGCTGCAAGAGCTAGGAGGAATGTATGTCAAGCTTGCTCAAGTTCTCGCAGAGCTTGCACCTCCATCATTGGCCAAAGAACTTCGTCAGCAACAAGATCAATTGGGTGGCATTTTTGGAAGTCAGGAAAAATCGTGGAAATACGTTTTAGAAATTCTCAACCGTCCCAGTTGGAGTCGACTCAAGACCTATATTCATATTCCCGATCATGTTCAAAATGCTTTTGCTGGTGCCTCAGTGGGAGCTATTTATGAATTTGAATTAACCGAAGCAGGAAAAAGAAAACTTCACTCAGAAGCCAACATTCTGGTTAAAGTTCAGCGTCCTGGTCTCACCCATCTCTTTGAAAAACAAAAAGAAACTCTTTTAGGAATTATGAATCACCTGGAGAAAACTCTTCCCGAAACGGAACTGAGTCTTGATCAACAGGCCGAAGTGGGTGGTCTAATCACCGCTCTGAAACGAACCATTATTAATTATGCGTCCCAAAGTATTGGAGAACTTGATTTTAGAATCGAAAAGAAAAATGCAGAGATGGTGCGTACAGCTCTAAAAGGTGTCTTCGATTTACAGATCCCTCAGTATTATCATGTAGAACCAGATTGTGTGATGATGGAGCGAATTCAGGGAGAGAAAATCACTTCTGTTGTGAAGTCGCGCTACCTTGAAAGAATGAGTATTGCTGATCTTGTAGCAGATGCTTACCTCTATCTGTTATTTAAGGAAGGTATCATTTGGGCCGATCCTCATGCGGGAAATATCCTCTATGATCCAGCGAAGTTGCAGGTAAAACTTATTGATCTCAATCCTTGTTTTACTTGGGATAGGCCTACCATCAAAATTTTCATTGGATTTATTTATCGCCTCATATTGAGTGATGATAAAGGAATTATGGAGAGCTTAGAAGGTTTAGTTGAAAATCCAGAAGACCTTAAATCGGAGCGTACTCAAAAACTCATCAAAGAATTCGTGAACCACGGAAACCAAGGTGCTTTCATTCGCTACCTCGCAGATTTTGTAAGACTCTTAGGGGAAGCCAATATTGATCTTCGTATTGAAGTTCAGGCAGCACTCCGTGGTCTCTCTCAAGTATACTTAACGGCAACTGCGATTTCTTCCCGCAATAGCTTTGGACAAATTTTCCAAAAACAATTTGGCTGGAAGATGCTCATTAAGCAGATCGTCTCCATCGGTCCTTTTAAGGTTGCTCGCGCCGCTTTACCGATTGCATTTGATATTATTCGAAATTCACCTGAACAAGAGGTTGGCCCAACTCTGGATGAGAGAGACCTCACCGCGATTCAACAAGCTCTTGAACTTTTACAAAATGAAAACGTTTGTAACATCGAACTTGTTCGTACTTCTCCAGAAGATAACACCCGTCTTGCTATCGCAGCAGATGGAAGTGGTCTTATTAAAAGTTCACACCTCTTGATTGAAATTCAAACTGAAACCAAACCTGCCTCGGTAAAATATGTTCTTGAAGCTCCTTCCAAAGAGTGGCTCAAAGAAAGACAGGAGTATGTAAAACTTCAAGGTCTGGGTTTTACCCTTTGCTTAGTAGAATGCTTAGAGCAGCTTCGACGTCACTCCCTTGAAGATTACTGGCGGGTGGTGGAGAGTTGGAACCAAAATGCATCGGCCAGATCCCTTAAGGCCAATATCTTAAATGGTGACGTGAGACTTGCGGCCCGTATGCTCTTTACTCGGCGCTACCAAAATATTTGGATTTCCGATTACATGACCATCTCACGATGGAACCGTTTTTTATGGAAGCTTCTCATTCGTTTTGAAGAGCGCTTTGAGCGCCGTGAGCAAGGTTACTTCTTTATTTTAAGTAAAAAGCTTGGTTCAGAAAAAGTAGGCCAATACACCTTTGGTACTCTCCACCGGATTAAGATTATTATCTACCGTTTGATCATTTCTGGACTTAAGTCTCTGATTAAGCGTGCCCGCTTTGAGATGAACCTTCTTCCTCTTTCTACTGATGAGCTCACTCAGCGAATGCTCTATGGTCTTCTTCGACGGGGATCCGCTCCTTTGGAGCACCGAGAATAGACTAAAATTTATATGGCCACTTTTCTCCTTTGACGAAGGGTCTGGCCCCAGGGCAGAACTACCCTAATGTTAAAAACTTTATTCATCTCAATCATACTGATTTCTTCAGCCTTTGCGGGTCCTCGTGAAGATGCATTGGCTTACCTTAATTCAATTCAAAATGTGGATAATCTTTCCGCTCGATTGGATCTTCTTTCACAGAAATTTTTGGGTCTTCCCTATGGTGTGGGTGGTCCTCTTGGTGAAGGTCAGAGTGGACGATATGATCAAGATCCTCTTTACCGATTTGATAGATTTGATTGCACCACCTATCTTGAAACAATCATTAGCCTGGCCCGCGCCATGGATGTGCAAGATTTTGAGCAAAAGATGAATGAAATCCGCTATGAAAATGGCGAAGTGGATTTTTTAAAAAGAGATCACTTCACTGATCTTCAGTGGATTCCGTTAAACATTGAAAATGGTATTTTAACTGAAATCAATGGACGAATTGTTTCAACTAATCAAATTCTAATAGCTGAAGCACAAATCGATTTCGGCAACTGGCTTCGTCATATCAAGCTTGATCAAATCAGAGTTCCTAATGCCACTGCAAACGACCGCAATCAGCTTCTCCTGGAACTACAAAGCAATGCGCCTTACTACCCAATTCAAACGGCCCGGGTAAATTATATTTCTATCGCTACTCTCCTAAGAAATCCGGCCCTCATAGAGCGCATTCCTCACGCCTCAATTGTTAATTTTGTAAGACCCAATTGGGATTTGACCTCAACTTTAGGCACTCATCAGAACATCTCTCACCAGGCCTTCATCTTCAGAAAAGGCTCAGTTATCATGTTAAGGCATGCCTCTCCCACCAGTGGAGCTGTCGTGGAATTGCCTTTTATCGAGTACATCAAGAAGTTTGAGAATCACCCTACCCTTAAAGGTGTGCAGTTTATGCAGGTTAACCTCTAGATTCTCCTACTGCCGAACACCTCCGAATAAAATTTTTTCACTAATTTCGACTTTTCTAGGGCCCATGCTAAAAGGTGTGATAAACCAAAAGCATTACCAAAAGGCATTTGATGAAAAACTTAATTTTAAACTCTTTATTAGTTCTCCCTCTTCTTTTTGGAGCCGCACAGAAAGCCCAGGCCCATCTTCCAGATGTTCTAGTGATTCCGGCCTATGTTGGTGGAATTGTTTTAGTTAAAGGCCCAGGCTACATCTTCACAAACTTGAGACTTATAACTCAGGGCTTTATGATGCAACCTATGCAAGGACTTCTTTCAAACGGGAACCCACAAGCTGGTGTCTATAATTTTGATGCAGAAATACTCTACACATTTTCTACGGCAAAAAATCTTCAAGAGGCCAAAGCAAAATGTGCAGTTAATGAATCAGTGATCTCTACTCCAGAAGAAGTGAGAACACTGTATAAGCTTCGTGGCTTTAACCGTATTGCTCCATTCTTTGTTTCACCTAAATCAAAAGGCCACGTGATGGGATTCCATGACGGCGCTCAAGACTATTTCAAGCTTAAAGTAAGAAATGGGGCGACAGAATTTTATAACCGCGAATCTGAACTGGAATCTCCGGTTGTTTGTAGTGCTCAAGTCACTTGGGCCCAGGCCATCGAAATGAATAACAATCCTGAACTTCAGTCACTTTAACTTTTAAAAAGCCCACTCTCATCGGCCCCTAAGAAACAAGCCTGGGTAACTTTTGGATTTACTCGCGGAAGCTTCTTGAGCTCAGAGAGCTTCAGAAGTTTTTGGTGAGGCCTATGACTTATCTCAAGTCCCATATCATTTAAATCTGCGTCTGACGTCCGCCATTCCCAATGATTATAAAAATTCAAATCAACAGGTTTTGTAAACCCCAGCAAACTGTAGCGGCTTTTTGTATTAAAAAAGAAATCAAAGTAACTCATCACAAGCTCTCTCGGATTTTGATAAAATGGCATACGCCCAGCAAGCAAAGTCGTATTGGATTTAGAAAGACTTCCCCATCCGGTCTTGGTTTTATAAACTGTAATCGCGTGATAATCATCATCATGAGACTCTAAATTTATCATTACGGGTTTGTGGCCGTGAAATTCCAAAGCCGCAGCTGCAAATAAACAGCCCTCTAAACAATGAGCTTCCTCAGTGATCATAACCCATCTTGGTGATGAGGTGGTGTATTCCGGATTGTAAGTGAGTCGATAAAGATAATCTTGAATTTTAAAGGGAGAATTAAGACTTCGAAAAAGACGGCGCTCGTCGGAAGTCCATTCCATTATTAAACTACTTCAATCACAAGATGGTGAATGTTGAAACTCTTCTGAATAAGATTTCGGTAATCAGATGACCTCTGCTCTTGATTTTTCTTGATGATAATTTCACACCCCACTTGTCCTGGGGCTAGTTTCCAAAGATGGATATCAATTACTTTAGAACCATCTCCTTCCAGTTTTTTCACCAGACCTTCCCGGTCGATAGAGCCATCATGAGCGTCCAAAAGATCCATGCCGCTTTGGCGAACCAAACTTAGTGACCATTTAAGAACAACTACTCCTCCCAACACACCAACGGCCGGATCAAGCCAAGTCCATCCTTGCCACATACCTAATAGCAAAGCGAGTATGGCAAGAACTGAAGTCAGAGCATCTGTCAGGATGTGCACATATGCACTTTCATGATTGTGGTCATGAGCATGACCATGAGAATGACTGTGAGAGTGACTGTGAGAGTGGGAATGAGCAGCTTTAGCAGGTGCGAGTTTTGAAGGCGCATGATTGTGATCACAGTTGGCGTGATCATCATGAGGCTCTTCGGCCGAGTCTGACCCCTTGTGCATAATGAGAGCACACACTAAGTTAATCACTAACCCAAAAACCGCCACACCCAAAGCTTCGTTGTAATGAATTGAGCGCTCGTTATAAAAGCGGCCAATGGATTCAACTATCATTGAACCCGCGATGAAAATTAAAAGGATTGAACTGGTGTAACCACCAAGGGAGAGAATTTTACCCCCACCAAAAGTAAAAGAGGCGCGGAATTTTGGATGGCGATAAAGGTAATAAACAATAAGTGATAGAAAGAGTGCCAATGTATGGGAGGCCATATGCCAGCCATCAGCTAAAAGTGCCATGGATCCAGACCAGTACCCCATGGCCACTTCTATTAACATAGTCACGAAAGTGATAATGGTAACCCACTTGGTTTTCTGCTCGTTAGCAAGAAAAATGCCGGTATCTTTTTCTTCAATAGTGCAATGGTTCTGCATAGGTTCTCCAGCCATTATCTTAATTTTTTGACTTAAAGAAGTCCACCAATCCCGAGCAAGAACCCACAACAATTAGGAGCATGGCCACTAAAGTGGTGCTTCCTAAGACCTGACCGGCAAAAAGAATAAGCCCCAGGGTAGAGAGCACAGGATCAAGATAGGTTAAGGCCCCAATAACCCGGGTATCACCGCGGTGAATGGCCAGATCCCAGGTATAGAAAGCAATCCCAAAGGGACCCAGTCCCATGATCAAAATGAGCCACAAATCTTGTGGAGGCGGCAGAGGGGTTACAGGCTCAATCCAGGCATGGGTCATGAAACACAAAACACTGGATCCTAGACAAAATCCGCCAATGGCCCAAACTGAAGTCTCTCCCAGTTTCTTTTTCCCTAAGGAATATATGGGCCACGCTAAGGCCGCAGCTGCTGCTAAGAGATATCCCTTCAAATGATCTTCTTTGAGTTCAAAACCTTCTCCACCCACTAAAAGCACACAACCAATAACTGCTAAGGTTGAACCTGCGAAGTGATACCACGCCAGTTTTTGATCTTTGAAAAAAATTGGAGTCATCATCACTAGAAGCACTGGCCACATGTAGTTAATGAGATTGGCCTCAATGGCAGGCGCAAACCTCAGGGCGTAAAAAAGAAAGAAGTGATAAAAAAAGAAACCTAAAATTCCCCAAACAGAAATCTTCCAGCTGGGAAACATTTCCTTGGGCTTTCTCCAAGAAAAGACTGAGCCCAGTAAAAAGGCCCATCCCAAAAGATAAAACGGGGGCAAATGGATGAGAAGTTTGCCTAAAGCCGCCAAAGATGACCAAAGGACAATTGTGATGCATCCAAGAATGAAAGAAGATTTATGTTGGTTCATGAAATTATCTTAAAGGATCTTCTATGAACCTACTAGGCTAGAAACAGATTTCGCGTTACTCTTTAATAATGTTAGTCACTGATCGCCTTATCATACGTCCTACCGTCATGGAAGATGCTCCTCTTCTCATGGATCTCAATTCAGATCCGGAAGTCATGAGATATACCGGAGACGTTGAATTTTCCAATATTGTGGAATATCAAAATCTCATCCGTGAGCGACTTATTCCTCAATTTAAAACTCATAAAATGGGCCGATTTAGTGTGACTTTAAAAAACGGAACCTTTTTGGGCTGGTGTGGTCTTAAGTATTTTCCTGAAACTGATGAAGTGGATTTGGGTTATCGTTTTATGAAAAAATTTTGGGGCCTTGGGTATGCATCTGAATCAGGTTTGGAATGTTTAAAGTATGGTTTTAAAACTCTAGGTCTCAAGCGCATAATTGGTAAGGCCATGCCAGAGAATACCGCGAGCATTAAAGTTCTCCAAAAACTTGGAATGACTTTCCGGGGTTATGTACATGATCCGACTGATCCTCAGGCCTTTATTCTCTATGAAATGAAGCAAGGAGAATTTAAATGCGAAGGTTAACTGCATTTCTCATTTTGGCGGGAGTCAAAACTTTCTCCCACATTTTTTATCGCGCTAAATTTACTTGGTCTGAAAATGCTCCGGCCAATCCTTGGCTATCCACTAAGATTATTGTGCTGATGAATCACACTTCACTTTACGAGCCGATATACTCTCAGGCCTTTTCTTATTCTTATCTGTGGCATCTGGCCGGACATCTTAATGTACCGGGAGCCGACGTGACTCTTAAGCGACCCATCGTTGGTTTTTTTTGGAAACTCATGGTGCCCAATATCGCTCCCATTAGCCGCAAAAAAGATGATACGTGGACCAATTATCTCAATACTATTAAATCCGATTCCATCATTATGATCGCTCCAGAAGGACGCATGAAAAGACCAAACGGTTTGGATAAAAGTGGAAAGCCCATGACGGTGCGTGGAGGATTGGTAGATATTGTTGAAAGTGTAGAACACGGGGCGATGGTACTTTGTTTAAGTGGTGGGCTCCATCACGTACAGTCTCCAGGACAACACTTGCCCCGTCTGTTTAAGACGATCAAAATGAATCTCACCTATTTAGATATTCCGCAGTACAGAAAGCAATTTCCCGAAGCATCCCGGGAGCGCAAAGTGGCCATGGTAGCGGATCTGCAACAGCGCCTAGAAAACGATTGTCCAAAACTCTAGTAGGAATAAATCGCATAATTTTCATAATGCTTTACTGGTTTAACTGCTAACCATGGATGTTCATGATCTATAAGGCTGCGTGAACCTCTTCCCCTAGCTATAATTTTAAAATTTCTTGTCATGGCCTTCTCTTCAATTTGCTTTAAGGTATGACGGATGTGGTTTACTTTGCCATAGTCATAAAGAAAATAAACATCAGCGTCCGGGAGAGAAAATTCTTTGGCAAAAAGATCTTGTTCCAAAAGCCGGGCCTTGTGACATTCAAACTTATCAAAAATTCTCTGCCCTTCTAAGACTCTCTCTTTAACCAATTCAAAGCCATCAAATCTCACATGGGGATATAGGAAATGAAGCAAAAGTCCCATGCGCCCGTAACCTGCACCAAGATCAATCCAATATTCTTCTTTTAGGGGATTGAGCTCCAAGGCCATTTCTAAGAGTTCGTCATAGGGAGTTTGGAGGACTTGATGATCAAGGCCTACCCAGGTCTGATTCCCATCATGGAGAGCATGTCCCCAGGTTTGCATATTTCCACCAGGGAAGAGCTCCATGGCCTCATCTAAGAGGGTGCGCTCAATTCTCGGGATTTCAAAGCCCAAGAGCTCATCAATCTTGCGGGAATGCTCTTCTCTGATCTCACGATCAGGGCCGGGGGCCTGATAAAACTCTTTTTTTGATAACATGGGGCCCCTTCTATCAAAGAATTTTTTACAATTCTAGATAGCTCCCACTTATTTTCGTCTATAATATTTGCGGGAGTTTCATGAAAACTATTTACGTCTCCAAACAACCCAATGCCCAAGGTCTTATTGATTGGAATCCCAGTGATGACCAGACTTGGCATGCCTTAATCAACCGCCAAAATGATGCTGTCAAGACTAGGGCCTGTCCAGAATTTTTAGAGGGGTTAGAGCGCATTGGATTTTCAAAGAATCGCGTTCCTCAGCACACAGAGATTAATCAAAAACTTAAAGATTTCACTGGATGGGAGGTCGAAGTCGTTCCGGCCCTTATTCCTGCCAAAGAATTTTTTACACTTCTGGCCAATAAAAAATTTCCAGCCGCAAGCTTTATCCGTACTCCTGAAGAGCTCGACTATATTCAAGAGCCTGATATTTTTCATGAGTTTTATGGACATGTGCCACTTCTGACTTTTCCCGATTATGCCAATTTCATGGAAGAGTTTGGAAAACTTGCTTTATCAATTCCTGCAAAAGATCGCAGCCGGCTATTTCGTGTTTTCTGGTTCACCATTGAGTTTGGTCTTTTGCAAACCCCTCAAGGTATCCGCGCTTACGGTGGAGGAATGCTCTCATCCATTCATGAAACAGTTTATTCAGTTGAAGATCCTTCGGTAGTCCGAAAGCCTTTTGATCCTCTCACAGCTCTTAGAACGCCTTACCGCATCGATATCCCCCAGCCTCTCTACTATGTCCTAGGTCAATTCCAAGATCTCTTTAAGATTTTAGATTACGACCTTGTTGGCCTATTAGAGGAATCCAAATTATTAGGTGATTTCACACCTTTATTCCAAGAAGCCGGAAAAGAACTATAAGAATAATTCAGATTCATGAGTAATTTTACAGGGCAACTTTTCTTTAGTTGTTTAATTCATCACTATTGTGTTCTAAGCACTCTATGGAAAATGTTATTCAATTTATCTTCTTATTTTTAATAGGGTCAACCTTAGTAAGTTTTGGAATAGCCTTGCTAGCGCGCATGAATACAGGTCACAAAGAATTCGATAAACTTATTCTCTATTGGTCAGCTCTTTTTGTGAATTTTGCGGCTGTTGCCGTCCTAAGTAAAAATCCCGTCCAAATAGCACTGGCCTATTATTTTCAATTCATCCCTTCCTATATTTTGACAAAGACTCTAAGGGACGCCCGAGGAATTAAAACCAGTCTGATTTTTTTTGGAACAATTCAAATCATCGGTATGAGTGCCACAACCATTCTGCTTCTCTTTACGAATGCAGGATTTACTCTCTCCCTAATTCCTATCACCATCTCCACTAGTTTAACTTTCTGGGAACCAGTATGGAACACTCTAGTCACTCATCGTAAAGAGGCCAACTGGATTGAGAAAGGCATGGGATTTGTTCTCCTCACTTCCATTGTAAATCATTTCAATTACGCCTTCTTCCGATTAGAAGAGTCAGCAGCATGGTGGGGATGGGGCGTTTCTATCGCTCAATATCAGTGTCTCTCCATTTTTATGCCTTTGCTTATCAGTCACCGACGTGGAGTAAACGAGAGAAAGAATGTGCTCACAGCTCTGGAAAAAATCTCAGGGCAGAATAGCAATATTAATGTTGAATTAGATGAACTCTATAGTCAATTAGAGTTACAGATTGCACAGAGAGAACAATTTTCACAAAGACTTCAAGTTTCAAATGCACACTTACAAGAAGAGCGCGAGATGAATGAAATGCTCATTCGTACTGTTTCTCATGACATTGCAAATCCTCTCCAGGCCATCAATGCATATGTAGAATTATTCTGCGCAGGTAAAATTTCTGAACAAGACCGAGAAAAAATCCTCCAGAGGATGAAGAATAGTTTGAAGGCTTCGTTGGATATGATCAGCAGGATACGGAATGCCATTTTGACCCGCTCAGAAGCAGAGCTTCTGGCCTTGAGCGAAGTTTCCATTGATCATGCTATACACCGACTTCTCGACCAATTTGAACTGAGCATCAATGAAAAAAATCTCACCATTAATTTCAACAATTCTTGTGGGCCAAATATCAATGTGATAGCTGAAGAAAATGCACTTTGCGAGCACGTACTAAGCAACATTCTCTCCAATGCCATTAAGTTTTCTTTTGAGAATGCTTTTATCGATATCAATGTGGAAGACAGTGGTGAATTTATAAATATCGTTTTCAAAGATACAGGCACAGGTATTGAAAAACCCCGTTTAAAAAAACGTATACTCGAATCCACCCAAGGAACAAACGGCGAATCCGGATCTGGTTTTGGAATCATGGTGATGGGTTATTTCTTAAGAAAATTTGGCGGAAGTTTCACTATCTCTTCAGAAACTGCTGGCCTAAATCGTGGGACAAGAATTGCGTTAAAGCTTAAAAAAGCTAGTTATCAATTCAAATCTTCAACTCCTATAGAGCAATTTTCCAGCCTTCAACAATAGCTCCCTCTTTATTAAGCATTTCTTAATTTATTCTTAACAATAACTCAATTTCAACAACTTAAGGGTCATAAGATTTCTTAGATTTAAGAAATTTTAAAGCCTCATACACTACTAATACATTTCCAACTTGCGAGGTTTATTCATGGATGAATGGATCAAAGATCTAAATTACATTTTAATGCCCTGTCGGCATGCCGTAAAAGGCTATGAGGCCGAGTATCAAGCGGCCTATGATTGCTGGAGGGCCGCTTGGGAGAAGTTTCGTGCAGAGATCGGCATTACTGAGCCCCTCTCTTGCGACGGCTTTATTCTTCCAGATGAAATGGGCGTCATGTTCTATAAGGGAGAGTGCGTAGGTCTTGCCTCATTCACGTATGGACGCCTTGACTACGGACCTATGAAAGATCACTCCTGGTTTAAAGCTTGGACACCAGAGGCCTATGAGAAACTTCAAGAGATCTCTCCCGAAGGCATGATTTGCTCACAATTTTCAATTAACCCCAAATTTACGGGAAAACTTCAGGTGGTTCGTTGGAAAGAAATTCTCTTCAACTTTATCCATATGAGGTTTGATTACTCAAGTGCCGGAGTGATGGCCGGTCATTTAAATCTTACCCGCGGAATGCAGAACGCCTGTGGCGAAGATTTTGGTGCCAAGATCCTTGATCCTCTTCATCCATTCAACTACTACGGAGTATCTCTGAGTGCCCAGCTAGTGGCCTATCAAAGAGATATCATTCACCGGATGATTGATAGGAAAGAACTTAAGCCACTTTGTGAAAAACTGTGGTCACGGCTTATTCACTTAAGTGAATATTCAGTCAACTCACCAGTGATCCCAATGAAAAAGACTGCTTAATATTATTTTACCAAATCTAAGGATGGATTTATGAATTTTAAAAATGAGTTGAATCAGCTTCTTGCACAGTTTTCTCAGAAGAACAAAGCCACAATTCTTAAAGACAAAGAAATTTATGCTGAATGGTTAGCGCAAACTTATTTCTTCGTCAGACATTCTACTTCCCTTTTGGGTTACGCTCTCCCCTATCTTAAAAACGATAGTCTCAAGCATCACTTTGAACACCATATGCGTGAAGAAGACCGACATGATCTTTTAGCGATTAAAGATCTTCAAAAACTTGGATATGACATTTCTAATTTTTCTGAGTTTTCTCAAACTCAAGGTTTCTACCATAGTCAGTACTACCGTATTTCTTTTGAAGGAGGCACCAGTCTGCTTGGCTACATTCTTTTTCTAGAAGGGATGGCAGTGACTTGGGGTAAAGAGAGTTATGAGGAAATTAAGTCGGTCTATCCTGGCTCAGTACTTTTCTTGAAAGTTCATGCTGAAGAAGATCCGCACCATTTGGATGAAGCTTTTGGTGCCATTTCAAAGCTTTCTGAGACAGAACAACAAGCGATCCTGCGCAATCTGAATTATTCTTATGAGATTTATCAAGCAATTATAGATCGCGCGGTAGAATCTCGTTATAAAAAGAAAGCCGCTTAAGCTTCTCGATTGCCTCTTAGTCTTTTCTATATATAAGATATGAAAAAAAGACTAAGAGGAATTCATGATTGAACGAGTAGTCGTAATTGAAGATGAAATAAATATGTCAGAGATGCTGACCTATTTAATGGAGTCCAATAATTATCAAGTTGAAGCCTACAACTCTGCTGAACATTTTTTTTCAGAAGTCCCTCGAAACGACCATTGCGTTTATCTCATCGATCATATGCTTCCTGGCATTCCTGGGACTGCAGTGGTGAAAACCATTCGGATGCTGGATAAGATCTCACCTGTATTTATGATCTCCTCAATGAAAGATAATTCTGAAATCAAAGAAGGCCTAAAATCAGGCGCTGACGATTATTTATTAAAACCTTTCCATCCCGAGCACCTCGTAATGAAAGTTAAAAATGCCTGTATTCGTACTGAAGTTGTTTTAAAGAACATGATGAATGTAGGCATCAAAGTGATTCCTGAAGCCCAGGCGCTGATAAAAGACGGGCATACGGTTAACTTCACACCTAAAGAATTTGCTATTTTAAATGAGCTTTTTAAATCTCCTAATGAAATGCGAACACGTGAACAACTCTCTGTTGATGGGGATGATCTATCTTTGAGAAATGTGGATGTTCAGGTTTTCACTTTGAGAAAGAAGCTTTTTAAGCTTGATCTCAAAATCGAATCCATCCGCGGGAAGGGCTATCGTCTTGTTGTTCCGAAACCTCTTGCGCGCCGCGACAAATAATTCTATATAAAAATCATATTCTCCTTACAGTATCCAGGGACAATGGCCAACAACCTTGTTAAGAAGCTACCCACTATCCTGGAGGATTTATGAAAATTGCACTCATCGCTGCCCTCTCATTAATTTCAACTGCAACTTGGGCCCTTCCAAGAGCTCCATTCAATGCATTTGAAGTTCAAGCTCCTACGACAAAATCAAATGCTGCATTAACGGCTTATGACTTCGAAGGAATTATCAAGCTTGATAATTGTTCTGGATCTTTGATTCAGTTTAACGGAATGCCTGATACTGCTAAAGCCATCGTTATGACAAACGGTCACTGTATTCAAAAGCCAGGTGGTTTTTTAGCTCCAGGTGAAGTTTGGGTGAACCGTCCAGTTTCTAGAAGAATGAAAGTATTTGATAAAAAAATGAAACTTACTGATATTATGGCGACAAAAATTCTTTTCGCTACCATGACCAACACTGATGTTGCTTATTATGAAATGAACAACACTTATGAAGAAATCTTTGCTAAGACAGCTGTTCGTCCTTTCGCTCTTGATACAACTCGTCCTATTGCTGGGTCTCAAATCGATATCATTTCGGGTTACTGGGACAAGGGATACTCTTGTAACATTGACGGATTTGTTTTCAGAATTAAAGAAGATGCTTGGACTTGGAATGATTCTATTCGCTACACTTCAACTTGCGACACTATTGGAGGAACTTCTGGTTCTCCCATCATCGCCCGCGGTGAGCGCCGTGTAGTGGGTGTTAACAATACTTCAAATGAATCAGGTGGACGTTGTACAATGAACAATCCTTGTGAAGTTCGTGAGAACGGCGAAGTGATTGCCACTAAAGGTGTTCGTTATGGTCAACAGACTTTTAACGTATATACCTGCTTAACAATGGATTTCAAGTTTGATCTTAAAATCCGTGGTTGTGAATTGCCCCGTTAATTTTCCATGATTTCAATGGGAAGATCATCCGGATCTGCGAAGAAAAAAAATTTCTTCGCCGTCAGGTGATCTTCCCGGATATCTTCCACCGAAATGCCTTTCCGTTTTAAATCTTGATGCAACTCAACTATATCATTCACACCGAAAGCTAAATGACGAAGCCCTTCTGATTCCGGATAGGATGGCCTCTTAGGTGCATCGGGAAAAGTAAAAATCTCTAGCCTCATCCCCTCTCTTTCAAAATCCATTTTATAAGAATTGCGCTGCTCTCTAAACTCCTCATGGATGAGCTTAAAGCCCAGTATGTCTCCATAAAAATGATGGGCCTTGAGACGATCAGAAACAATGATGGCAACATGATGAAAGTTCATGTTTTAAGTATGAGCTTTTTTCTTTAAAAAGCTAGCCTGACGGGCTAAAGTTTTAAGCTTTAAAACTAAAAAGGTTTGAGTATGAAAGGCGCATTTTTTAATAAACCACTTGAGTGGAGTATTGAAACTAAAGACGAGAGCTGGCAGCAAGGCGCATCGGTATCTGGAGTTGTCCGGGTGAAAAATCTCGGCACTGATGTGGTGGATCTCACAGGTATGGGTGCGGCCATTGCCTATGCTGATATTAAAAAAGTTCACTCTCGCGCAGATGGTGCTTTTAAAATTGAGGCCCGCGCCCTGTTTGAAAAATCAAATTTAGCTGCCGGTGAAAATATCGAACTTCCCTTCTCTCTTGCTCTTCCAACCAACGGTGCGATCACAGATAAGAAAGGTAGCTTCTACTTGATCTACGGAAAAGACTGCCAGGAGAGTAATCTTCAACTTAAAGTTGAACCCAAAGTCATTTTCGGAAAACTCATTGGTCTCTTAGATACTTTCCAGCGCTTTAAGCTCAAAGAATTTAAGGCCGCAAAAAATGGAGTGGTCTATAAACTTATTCCTCCCACCTCACGGGATATGGCCAATTTGGATTCACTTGATTTAACGTTCTCCACTCAGGAAGATCTGCTCTTACTAGATTTCGAATTTCAGGTAAAAAAACTTGATACCGCTGGTGTGACAAATAAAATTACTAAATCAGCTGTCAAAATTCAGAGGAGCCTTACTCCCAAAGAATATTCTCTTGGTCGAGATATGATTAATCAAGATCAGTTACTTAAGGTATTTGAAGGTGTGATAGCGGAAGTTAAACTCAAGAGTGTATTTTAATAACTCCAAAGTTTTTTGCCGTAAAAGTTCCGCCCTATCATCCCACAAGAAGTGAAGCTATAAGTTCCAAACGACTATTATCTCGATGTTCGCCTCGTCAAACACTGTATAAAAAATGATCATGGCCGGTAATCTCTGCACCCGCACTATGCCTCAGAGGAAAACGCGATAAAAATGGGGTTAGAAAACTTCATAGGAAAACGGTTATGAAAAAAACTTGGATTATTTTATTTCTTCTTCTCTCAATCGTAAGTTGTGCCAAGAATAAATCTGGTGGATCAGATTCAGGCGTCACTGTCGATCCCTATACCCTCGGGGAATCGGCGATCACCAGTGAACATACTACACCCATTAGACTCTACTCAAACCGCTTTCAGTATAATTCTACTTTCCGAGTCATCAGACGCTCATCCACTGGCCACACATCAATCGACTGTCGAATCTCGGGAAGATACGGTCAGATGACAGAATTTAACCTTATGGATTCTGAGCTTGAAGTCTGGGAAAACGGCTACCGTTACGTTTATAACAAAATTTCTGGACCCTCTAATAGTATCCTCGGTATCTGGGTAAACAACAGAGTAGAGGGCCATCAGACTGAAATTAAGACGCTGAATTTTATGGACTACAACACTCTTAAAATTTCTCGCTCTTGTATTTGATTTTCTGGCCTAAGACACAATTTATATTATTTAATGGTTTTCCGATACGTCCCCTATGGAAACCAAATTAATCCCTAGTGGAATTCTTAGAGTGTACAATGCGCTCTTTGAGTTCATTGCACGGGAGCGAATCAAACAACAAGACACTGATCTGCGGCAGGTGCATGCACACCTCATTTCTGTCATCACCACGTCTCCTTTGATGTGGGGCCACGCAATCTTTATTGTTCCCCTTATGGGATGTTCAGTTTCACTTGCCCTTGGAATTATTGTCTCGCTCCTGCATATGCTCTCACCATTTATCTTTCGATGGACTTCAAACGCTTACCTTGCTTCCAACGTGATGCTCACTCTTGGTACGGCGTTTGTGACTTTGGTGGCCTACAACACTGGCGGATTTCATTCCTTTGCTGTTCTCTGGTATGCTGCCGGTCCCATGCTCGGTGGTATGACAGGAGGACGAAGAGGTGTGAAGACCTGGGCCATGTTGGATCTTCTCTTATGCATAGTCTATTTTATCTTTACCATTTATGGATTCCCATTTCCCAATAACCTCTCACTTTTCGGATTGAAACTGGCCAATTACTTCCTCGTGTTTGGCTGGCTTGGTCTTAGTGCGATTCTTTCGACTCTCTTCGTTTTTTTACGTGATAGTAATGAGCAAACTCTTCAAGAGCAGGGCCAGCGAATCGATGATCTGTTCCGCGTGTTATTTCATGACTTGGCCAACTCTATTGGGCGAATTAGCATTGGAGTCTTAATAGCCCGTAAGCAAGAAAATTCACCTCAAACAAACCGAGGGATTGAAATCACCTCTCAAGCAGCCGATTCCATGTTCGAGATCACTCAGAACGTCAGAAAGATGTATGCGGTTAGTAAGGGTAAAGCCGATATGGACTTATCCTATGAGAGTCTTAACAACGCCGTTGAATATGTTTCAAAAATTTTTGCAACAGATCTTGAGAAAAAAAATCTCACTCTCGAATATGCATTCCAAAAAAACACAGGCCTCAAACTACTTATTGAGCCAGTGAGTTTTAAAAATCAAGTTTTAGGTAACATCATCTCTAACGCAATTAAATTCTCCACCCCTGGTTCGCAAATTACGATCACTGCCTATCCCATTAATCAGATGTATTTTGCTGTGGAAATCCGAGATCAGGGTATTGGAATGCCAGCTTCAATCTTGAGCGCACTCTTTGATCTTAACAAAAAGACTTCCAGGCCCGGGACCCAGGGTGAAGCTGGTACAGGTTTTGGAATGCATATCATGAAATCATTTGTGGAATTGTATCAAGGTCAAGTCACTGTCGAATCATTTGAAACTCGGGATTCAATCGTCTCTGGAACAACTTTTAAAATTATCCTTCAAGGTAAATGGAACTAACAAAGGGCCTCTTCCGGGGCCCTTTGAATAATGTGCTATTGGCGAGGTTTATATATGCGGTTTAGGCCTTCCAGTGGGAAGCCGATAAACGGACGACCGTTATTGAATTTGAGATCTTTTTTCTTCATCCATAAAAAGTCAGGTCGGCTCTCAGAAATCCAAGTTCCACCCACAATTTTATTTTGAGCATCTAGTTCAAGAATGTATTCATAGCTTCTTGAATTATAAGTCTGGAACTGAGTTCCAGTAACTGGATCTTTTTGAACAAATCCAATAACACCTTCTGCTTCAAGTTCGTGAGAGTAGAATTCTAACTCTTCTCCGTAAGTCATGATATTTGTCATACGAACTTTACTTGCGATTCCATTTCGAAATTCTGCTGCAGTCACAGCAACATTTCCGATAACTTTTGATTCATAACCAACAATAGGCTGGTTCCAGATATCATTAAATCTGTCGACGTCCGCTACAAATCCTAGAGAGTTAAGTCCAATCATATTGGTAATGACAACGTGGAAGGCCCCAGCATTTACATCAGCACAGCGTGAGATATTGGCATCTGCTTGAGTATAAGCGGGTACAACACCATCTTCAGGAAAAGCTTCGCCTGCAACTTTACCTGGAACGTCACAACGCTCACCGATTCTGGCATACGCACCTGCAGAGTTATAAGCATCATGCAAGGACATCAAACCTTTAACGTCAGAAGATCCAAAAGGAACTTTGATTCCGTCTTTGTTTGTTACAGTCACGCGCTCTGGTTCAGGATAGTGTGAAGCTGCCAGTGCCCATCCGTGACAGATGCCTTCCCACCAAAGATCAGTAGGAGCATTCTTAGCTAAAACTCTTTTTGTTAATGTAAAGCCATAGTCACCTTGAGAAACATCATAAAGCTCTGCTGGAGAGAGTTCTGAAAGCTCTCTTTCAGACATTTTTAAAAGTTCAGCTTTAGTTTTAAGCTTATATTTAAAAGGTTGAGGATTTGGTGAGTTCCAACGATAAGCAACTCCCCCAAGCTTAGCTGGCCAATAAGTTTCAGACCAACCGATGTGCTCATCGTGAAGTTTTGCTGCAAGAGGAAGTGAGGCAAGATCTAATCTCATGGGAGATTTAGATACAATGTTAAATAGGCTTGGATTATTTTTGGGATTCCACTTTTCAGCATGAGCTGAACTCACTAAACAAAGAGTGGCCAAGACAGCGAGTTTTTTCATAAGTGGTCCTTGAAAGTGAGAGTTATTGTTGCGCGTTATATGCCTGCAGAGCGTTAAGTACAAGGTATTAAGTAACTTTTACACCCATCAGGGCTATAATAAGCCTCAAATGATGCTTAGAACCCTTGAGACCATTCCTGAATCTGTTATTTTTCAGGCCTTTGAAGAAGCTTTCAGGGCCTA
>CAMDDI010000003.1 GCA_945890905.1 Bacteriovorax stolpii | reverse complement strand
CAAAAAGATTTTTTCACACTGTTAGATCTCTGTATCGAACTGGATGTAGCACGATCCATCACAGCATTGATGATATCGGTGCCCGCTTTGAATACCAAAGACACCCAGGAAAATGGGATCAAACCTTTGCCAATCTCAAAAGTTATCAGAGGGCCCAGACTCCCAATTGCCATCTCGTGCTTTATTGTACGGTGAGTTTTTTTAATGTTTACTACATTCCGGAATATTTAGAGTGGGCCCGGACTAACTTCCCTGAGCATAAAATCATTCTCAATATGGTCCACTATCCGTCTCATTTTTCTATAAAAAATCTTCCTCCCCATACAAAATCAACACTCTCACAGCGCTTTAAATATATTGATTCTAAGAAGTACAATCTCCTTCACCCCCAAAGTATCAAGACCTTAATCGAGTTTATGGGAATTGGTGACGACAATTTAGAACTCATGAACGCGGTGAAAGAAATTCGTCGGGCGGATAAATACCGAGGAGAAAAGTTCGAAGAAGTCTTTCCTGAAATGGTCGCAGCTCTTAAAAACCAGGCCTAACACTAGGCGGCAACCCAACCTCTCCTCGAGAGATCGTTGACATTTATACCGTTTACCCTTACAAATACCTCTCAAATTAAACTCACCTAGGGTCACAAAGCAGGTCTTTTAGAGACTTCCCCGCCAGGTGGTACCTTTTAAGGAGTTTCTATGTATACGGTCGTGGAAATCAAGGGTCACCAGTACAAATTGAAAGCTGGAGATCTTATTGATGTTGAAAGAATTGAAGCTGAAGTGGGAGCCACTGTAGACTTCGATCAAGTTTTGATGATTGGTGGAGACACTATCATTGTTGGCGCGCCTACAATTGGCGGAGCTAAAGTTACAGCGAAGGTTGTAAGACAAGCTCGCACTCGTAAAATTCTTGTTCTTAAACGTAAGCCAGGTGCTTACCGTCGTAAGAACGGTCACCGTCAGTGTTACACTGGTCTTCTCATCACTGAGATTTCTGATGGACGTGGTGGAGTGACTAAAGCTGAAGTGAAAACTAAAACTGTTAAGCCTGAAGCAAAAGCTGCTAAGACTGAAACTAAGACTGTTAAAACTGCAAAACCCGCAGCTAAAAAAACAGTAAAAAAAGCGTAATTTAATTTTATAAAGTTTAGGAGATAAGCATATGGCACATAAGAAATCCGGTGGTAGTACCTCCAACGGCCGTGACTCGAACCCGAAAATGCGTGGTGTGAAGAAGTTCGGCGGTGAGCATGTTGAAATCGGCATGATCATTGTTCGTCAGAAAGGCACTAAGTTTCACCCAGGTCATAACGTAAAAATGGGTCGTGACTTCACGATCTACGCTATGGTTCCAGGTAAAGTTAAGTTCGGTTTTTACAATAAATCCATGAAAACCATTTCAGTAGAACCAGCTTAATTGATCTTTAAAGATCTTTGAGATACAGAAGGGAACCGAAAGGTTCCCTTTTTTTATGGTCAGGAAGACCGATGGTCGTGAGACCAAAAGTTGTTGTTATGAAGTTTATTGATGAAGTTGACATTGAAATCCAATCTGGCGAAGGCGGCAAAGGCTTCGTAGGCTATCGCCGCGAGAAGTACGTGCCGTTGGGTGGACCCGATGGTGGAGATGGTGGAAATGGCGGTAACGTTTATTTTGAAGGTGACGAAGGCCTCAACACCCTCATGCATTTTCGCGGTTTAAAAACTTTCATAGCTCCAGAAGGTGGCAATGGCGGCGGCTCCAATATGACTGGTGCAACCGGCGAAGATCTTATTCTCAAAGTTCCTGTAGGAACTCTTATCTACGATAAGGAAACTGGTAATTTACTCAGCGACATTACTGCTCATGGACTTAAGTGGTTGGCCTCCGAAGGTGGTCGTGGCGGTAAAGGAAATGCTCACTTTAAATCTTCTGTAAAACAGGCCCCAAACTTCGCACAAAATGGTGAAGCGGGCAAAAATATCAAAATTCATCTCGAGATGAAACTCTTGGCCGATATTGCACTCATTGGTTTACCTAATGCTGGTAAATCAACCATGATTTCTGCCATTAGTGCTGCAAGGCCAAAGATTGCTGACTACCCATTCACGACTCTTGAACCTAACCTCGGTGTGGTTCAATTAGATGATAAATCAATTGTAGTCACCGATATTCCAGGACTCATTGAAGGGGCAGCTGAAGGAAAAGGCTTAGGGATTAAATTCTTAAAGCATATCGAGCGCACGTCAGCCTTAGTGCATTTAATTGATTGTTCAATGTTCCTGGAAGAATTTGAAGCTATTGAGGCCTATGCCACCGTTCGAACTGAACTTGAGAAATTCAATCCTGAGCTTCTCCTTAAGAAAGAAATCGTCTGCTTAACTAAGATAGACGCCATGACTGAAGAAGAAATTGAAAGATTCCGTTCTCATATGGAAATCCAGTTAGATCGTAAGGTTTTACCGGTTTCTGGGATCTCGGGTCGCAACATTGATATCTTGAAGCAACTTATGCTAAGAACCAAAGAAGTTTTGTTAGAAGAACAGAAGAAAGAGGCCCAAAATGGCATTAAATGAATACGTTCAAACTGAAGTAAAAAAAGTTATCTCAAATTCAGCGTTTGAGTTTCCACTCAATCACGCCATGGCCTCAGCTTGGGTGCTTGCGAATTTCAAGGGTGATAACTTAAAAATATTCGACATGAGAAAGATCAGTGCTCTTTGCGATTACTCAATTCTTGCAACTGCGCAAAATGCCACTCAGGCCAGAGCGATGGTAGATGAAATTTCTGCTAACTTGAAAGCTCAGGGTGCTAATATCGTCTCTTACGAAGGATATGAATCAGCAGATTGGATTCTCTTAGATACTGGGGACATTATCGTTCACGTATTTAATGGACACGCTCGGGACGTTTATGATCTGGATATGGTTTATGCGAGAAATCCTCAGGTAAGAATTCCAGATGAATTCTACTTTGGTAAACCAACAAATGTGGCCACAGAAAAAGCAGATCTTAAAGGTTTTTTCTAAATCATGGCCCGCCAGATTTTTTTAATCGTGGTGGGCAAACTCAAAGACTCAAACCTTGAGGCGATTGAACTCGACTATCTCAAACGCATCAATAATCCAGAACTCATCATTCACGAAGTTAAGGCTTCAGCTGAAAACAAAGAAGCTGAGGGCGAAGTTATTCTTAAAAAGATTCGAGACATTTCTCAAGGTGGGCCCACTCATTTAGTGGCCATGTCCGAGTGGGGAAAACAAAGTACATCAGTCAATTTTGCCCAGTGGTGTCGAGACCTTTTTGAACGTCCAGTGAAAGTATTCTTTATTATTGCTGGCGCCGAGGGCTTTTCAGAGGAGATTCTTAAAAATTGCCAAGAGCGCATTTCCCTTTCCGGGCTGACTTTCCCTCATAAGTTGGCCAGAATACTCCTAGTAGAACAGTTGTACCGGGCTCAAACCATTCGGACCGGACACCCTTACCACAACTAGGGAATTAGCTATGCATTCAATCCAGGGTTTAAGCCCACGAGTCCTCCTTGTTGTCTTGGATGGTTTCGGACATAACCAACATGATTTAAAAAATGCCGTAAAGGCCGCCCATAAACCTCACATTGATAACCTTTTCTCTCACTACCCTTTCACCACCATTCAACCTGGTGGAGAAGCGGTTGGATTACCTAAAGGTGTTTCAGGGAATTCTGAAGTGGGCCATTTAAATCTCGGAGCGGGTCGTCCTGTTCGCCAAGATCTAGTCCGGATCAACGAAGCTGTGACCAATAATACTTTTGAAAGTATGCCGAAATTTCAGGAGATGATTGAAAGAACCAAAGCGGGAACTAAACGCCTGCATCTCATGGGACTCCTCTCAGATGGCGGAGTTCACGCCCACATTGATCACCTCAAAGAAATTTTAAAACTTCTTCGCAAGCATTCTGATCTTCGCATTTTTCTGCACGCATTTATGGATGGACGGGACACCGCTAAAGATAAAGGTGTGATGTATGTAAAAGATATTCTTCAGCACCCAGGTTTTGTGTTTGCCAGTATGCAAGGCCGCTCCATTGGAATGGACCGCGATCGCAGATGGGAGAAAATTGAGCACGCTTATAAAATGATGACTGGTTCCGGTGAGAAGACCGCCATGAAGCCAGAGCAATATGTTTTGGCAGAATATAAGAAAGGACTCTTTGACGAGTTCATCACCCCGACTCTTTTTGTAGAAGACGGGGCCATTCAAGAAGGTGATACAGTTTTCTTCTTTAATTACCGTCCCGACCGCGCTCGTGAAATAACTCTGGCCATGAAAGATACTAAGTTCACAGAATTTAAAGTCCCCATTCATCCTGGATATTTTTTGTGTATGTCTCCTTATGTTCCGGAAGAATGTCCAGAGCTCCCCATTCTTTTTGATAAAGAAAAAATTCAAGGCACACTTTCTGAATACCTCTCAAAGATTGGAAAGAAGCAGTTAAAAATTGCAGAGACAGAAAAATACGCTCACGTGACTTACTTTTTTAACGGTGGTGCGGAGAAAGCTTTTGAAGGAGAAGAAAGAATTCTTGTTCCTTCTCCACGTGATGTAGCGACTTATGATCTTAAGCCAGAGATGAGTGCGTTTGAAGTCACCCGTAGACTCTCTGAGAAGCTTGAAGATAAATCCATATCATTTTATCTCGTTAATTATGCAAATGCCGATATGGTGGGTCACTCAGGCATTTTTGAGGCGGCGGTGAAAGCCGTCGAAGCACTCGATCTTTGCGTTGATGAATTGGCCAAAAAATGTGCCGAGCAAAACGTGACGATGATCATCACCGCGGATCACGGCAACGCTGATCAGATGATGTACCAAGAAGGTGGGCAGCATACCTCTCATTCAGACTCGGAAGTTCCTTTTTGTATAGTTCATCCTAAGCTTTTAGATGAGGCCATTATGCTGAATCAGGAAAATAAGATCATGGCCCTTAAAGATGTTGCACCGACGGTTTTAAAAATATTAAATATACCTAAGCCCAAAGATTTCACAGGTAACCCGATTTTTGTCTAAAGGAAGGCGTATGTCAGTTTCTCACATAGGTTTGCTCTGCTCAGGTGGAGATGCTCCCGGAATGAACTGTGCTATTCGCGCAGTGGTGAGAACGGCCATCTATAACGGGATTGAGGTGACAGGAATTAAGCGTGGATATGCGGGACTTCTCAGAGGCGAATTTCAACCTATGAATCTCTCGAGTGTCGGAAATATAATTCAGCGTGGAGGAACTATACTTCAAACTTCTCGTTCTCCTGAATTCATGAAACCAGAATTTAGGAAAAAAGCAGTAGAAATTCTAAGAGCTCAAAAAATCGATGCCTTAATTATTATTGGCGGAGATGGATCATTTAATGGTGCAATGGCGATGTGGAATGAACATCAATATCCAGTTCTGGGAATACCAGGAACAATTGATAATGATATTTCAGGAACTGAATATACTATTGGTTTTGATACTGCAGTACAGACAGCGATTGAGGCCATCGATAGAATCCGTGACACGGCCCACTCACACGGACGCACATTTTTAGTGGAAGTGATGGGAAGAAATTCTTCTTCTATCGCACTTAAAGTCGGTGTGTGTACAGGTGCGGAAAATATTCTTCTTCCTCATGATAAAGTGGTTCATAAAAAACTTGTAGACGATATCCAGCGCGGAATGGCCCGTGGTAAAGATTCTTCTATCATTATCGTAGCTGAAGGACCTGTGGCAGGACGAAGTTATGACATTCAAAACGTTTTGAAAGACTTGTATCATATGGATGCCCACGTCTCTATCTTGGGCCACATTCAGCGTGGCGGCTCTCCTACGGCCGATGATCGCTTTATCGCTTCACAGATGGGTAATCTTGCGGTTCAGGCCCTCATAGAAGATAAGTTCCCTACAGTTACTGTGGTTCAGGGTGGTAAAGTTCTACTCAATGATATGCAGAATTGTGTCACGAAAGCAGATCATAATTTTACTGAATTTCAGAAGCTAGCAGAGACTCTCTCAATCTAGCCCTTTTTGACACCAAAGAACTTTCATCCCGGCCTCTGGGAACATACTTCAATTGCGTTACTATCTGATTAACCAATAGAAGATATGAACAAAGTTAATGTTGCCGCTGGTCGTGAATGTCCTAGACGCTAAATTGGCGCATTTTGCTTCCACTTAAAATCAAGCTTAGCGACCTGACCAAATAAATCGTTGCCATCAATCACACCGCGGGGACTCTCAAGTCCCGCAGTTGATGCAATCAAATGCAGATCATACTCTTCGCATAAATTCATCACCTGCACATTCAATGGCTCTTCTACTAAACCACTGGGAGTTAAAGAGCCCACCGCTAAACAATTATCAAGCTTAGAGATGGGCATGAGTCCGGCCAAAAACCAATAGTGAAGGAGCAAGGGATACTCTAGCCACTTTACTGATCCACTCTCCAGGTCGCCCAGATCATCACTGATTTCAACATTCAAAACAAAGCGTTTCATAGGAATTTGCAGACCACGACTGCGGGTGACGAATACAATTTTTTCTTTGATGGCCTTGCCATATTTTCCGAGACCATTGATCTCTAGACCAGGGACACTCTTAGTGGCGTAGCCAAAAAGTGTGATGAGAGAAGGGCCTTTTTTTGTGAAGTAGCAAGTTTGTAGTTGGGTTTCCATGAATCCTCCACATCTCATACAGCAATATTGAGACCTCAAATGCGAAATTCAAGCAGTTAAAATCATGGGGTCATGAAGCATCTCTGTAAAAAATATATGGTGCTCAGAGAGCTGCACCAGTTTGTTGCAAACTCTGTGGCGCTGATTGTCAATCTCGTTTATAACTGGACCATGGAAACCTTTAAAGGCCTACTTCAACAAGAATTTCTAAGACGTGTGAGTAAGAACAAAAACTACTCTCTTCGCGCTTATGCTCAATACTTAGGGATCAATCACGCTACCTTATCCACTATTCTGTCGGGCAAAAGAAAAATCACAAAACCCACGGTGATCACGCTCTCAAAAGCATTGGGACTCGGGCCTGAAGAAGTTCAAAAGTTTTTAAGTGGAGAATCAACTCCAGAGTCAATGGAAGAGCGCGATTTCTTTCTTCTTCAAAATGATGTGTTCTCATTTATTTCTGAATGGTACTTCGACGCTATTTTAGAATTATCAGTTATCCCCCATGTTAACCTGAGTCCAAAGGCCATCTCCGCAGTACTCAATATTTCAGTTCCACAAGCATCCATGGCCATAGAAACTCTTGAGCGTTTAGAACTATTAAAGAAAAACGATGAGGGTAAATATGTTATCACCTACAAGAACAGCTCCAATATTCTCGACCCTGATACAACCACTAGTGCACAAAAAAATTATCAACGTTCTGTTTTAGAAAAGTCTATTGAGGCTCTTGAAAATATGGACCGCAAGAAGCGGGACCATACTTCAACGACCATGGCCATTAGCTCTCAAGACCTGCCTAAAGCAAAAGAAATAATCAAGAAGTTTAGACAAGACTTGAATGCATTTATGCAAAGAGATGAGTCGGCGCTTGATGAAGTTTATCAATTACAAGTTTCATTTTTTCCATTAACTGAGAATACTACCCAAGGAAGTACTTATGAAAATTAAATCAGCCCTTTTTGTTTTATTGAGTCTAATTGCTCTGCAAACCTTTGCCGGTCAAGATCGCGGAGGCGGTGATCCGTTTTTAGTCAATGCTCAACCATTCCCAGACCCCCAGAAACTTGAGCAATCAGTAGAATCTGTAAAAGCTATCGTTCAAGCTTCAAATTTATCCGCTAGTACTAAAGTGGCCATTGTCTCAGAAATCAATTATCTGCAAGAGCAGGACAAATTTCTTTACCTTGAAAGTATTATTCTTCTAGGTTCAGATGCTCCAGAAGGTTATACCATCCCAACTGATGCTGGAAAATTTTTAGGCTTAGGGGCCATGACAGCAAAAGAAAAAGGTTCCAATGTTTATTTTAGTTCTCGCTCGCTTAATCATTCATCTGAGAAATTCTCAAAACTTCTATTGCATGAAGTTCTTCATCACATCCTTTTAGACGGATTATCATCTGATGAAGATTTTATTGAGAGACTCTCATCTGAAATCATGAGTGGAAATATATCTCCCGAAATGCTTAATGCTGTTAGAACACACATTTGGATGAGACCTGGTTACATAGCAAGCGCTCAGCTCTTCGATTTCTTTTATGAGTTTAATGATATGGCGAAGAAATGCGGATATAGTGCTAATTATCAAAGAACGGCATTTTTAAAGAGTGTGCCCAGTAATGTAGCTATGATGGAGATGAGACGCTTCTCAGCGAGGGCCACATTAGGTTATACCCCAGATAGTAGGTATAATGTGAATAGACTCGTCTGGCTTTTAAATAAAGAGCATGGAAAACCAACTACGTTTCCAAGCGGATGGAACAGAAACATTTATCAAAACTCGAAGGCAACTTTCGAAGAAACGGTTTTCCCTTAGACTTTATAACGCCACATATGCAAACAAGCATAACTCCGATACGGTGACCACCTTTCAGAGAGCTTCTTCATTTTTTGAAGAAGCTCTTTTTTAGGCATCTCGGGAAGTTTAAATAAGCTGATCATCGCCTTCTGAACACCCAAATCGTCTACCGCAAAAACATCTTCTCTTCCGAGTCCAAAGATAAGCAGCATCTCTACCGTCCATCTCCCCCACTCCTTTAATTTGCGTAAGGAGTTCAATGACCTTTTCATCATCCATTTTATTCACTTTCGCCACACTGATTTTATGCTCTTGCATGAACTCTGCGACCTTAACAGAGAGCTGTTCAGACAAAATTGAACTCACTAAACGCATCAGAATGCTAGTGGTACGGCCAGGGAGCACAACATCATTTGCTAGAAGTTTCTTCCCGCGAGGTTCTTTACTTAAATGTTTTCGGAAAGAGGAAGAGATTCAAAGTAGCAGTTAAGTTCTTTTACACCCTTCTCATTTTTAGTAAATGAAGTGTGAACAATATCTAATCTCTTGGCGAGTTTTTCACGAATCTCACTGCAAGCACTCTTGGCCTCTTTACTGCACAAGGCTTTATCCGTGAGTTTCACGCATTGATACTTAAACAGTACTTTTTTTCCAGTGGTACAAACAACTTGCTTAGCTTCACGGTCAACATGAGCACGTAGATAGTAGGGATCAGCTGCCATTTCTTTTTCACAGAACGGACCCACGTGAATTTTTTTACCCATGCAATCAAGCTCAGTACCTGAGACAACTTCAATAAGTGGGGATTCGTGGGTGACCATTTTCTTGCAGACGGTTTGAAAGCTGAATCGGAATTTTTCAGTAACGGAGACATCGTCTTGAACAACACCGGCAAGAGATAAAAGAGGCACGAGTAAAAGAAGAATGTTCATGCCTTTAAGTCTACACAGGAAACAGAACAAAAGACATCTGCCTATCCAAATTTCAGATAGGCAGATGGGATTAAGAAAATTAGCCTGGCCACATACCACGAAGTCTCATGGCACCTTCAATACGTTGAAGTGATGAGATGAACGCAGCTTGCTTCAAATTCACTTTATAAGTTTCAGAAGCTTTCCAAACCTTATCAAAGGCAAGCTTCATAATGTCGTGAAGTTTCTTATTCACAGTATCCAAGTCCCAGAAGAACATCTGAAGACCTTGTACCCATTCAAAGTAAGACACAATCACACCCCCGGCATTACAAAGAATGTCTGGGATAATGAGTCCACCACGGTCTGTGATAATATCAACGGCTTCGTGAGTAAGAGGACCATTGGCACCTTCTGCGATGATTTTCGCCTTCACTCTGTGAGCATTTTCTTTTGTCACCACACCATCAATGGCGGCAGGGATAAGAATGTCTACATCAAGCTCAAGGAGTTGCTCATTTGTAATGTGCTCGCAATCTGGAAGATCACGTAGAAGTTTGCGGTTACGTACCCATTCAGTAGCTGCAGGAATATTTAAACCTTTTGGATTATAAATCGCTCCAGACACATCAGAGATGGCCACAATCTTTGCACCTTGAGCATGAAGATCATGAGCTGCGGGCATACCCACTTTACCAAAACCGTGAATTGCAACTGTTGTAGAATTCGTGATGGTTTTATTTAATTTTTCATAAGCAAAGTTGATACAGAAAACAACACCTTTACCAGTTGATTCCGCACGACCTAAAGATCCTCCGATAGCTACTGGCTTACCAGTCACAACTCCAGGTACAGCGTAACCTTTCATTTGCGAGTAAGTATCCATAAGCCACGCCATAGTCTGACCATCTGTTCCGATATCAGGAGCGGGAATATCTTTATCTGGGCCAATGATCATGGAAATTTCAGTCGTATATCGACGGGTCATCGCTTGAAGTTCGGCACGAGATAAATCATTAGGATCAACTTTGATACCACCCTTAGCTCCGCCTAGTGGAAGACCCACAAGTGCGCATTTAAAAGTCATAAGCATCGCTAGTGCAGCAGTCTCAGATAGAGAGACGTGTGGATGATAACGAATACCACCTTTACCAGGGCCTAAAGTTAAACTGTGTTGCACGCGGTAGCCTTCAAAAACTTTAACCGTTCCGTCATCAAGACGAACCGGAACAGAAACTTGAAGCGCGCGCTTAGGATATTTCAAACGCTCTAAAACGTTTGGATCCATCTTCATTGTGGCGCCAGCGGATTCTAGTTGTGAGAAAGCATCCTGGAAAAATGGACTCTCGAAGAGACTCATGAGAACTCCCATGTGAGGTAAATTTAAGTGGGGTAAGTGTAACGTCGGGAGGATTTTTTTGCTAGAAAAAAGGAGATTAGAATGACTTTGCGTAAAGCAGCATACCCGTATCATCTTGATAAGGAGTGCCTGGGACGTGGGCCGGATTTTTATTGCTTGTGAGACGAAGATAAACGTTTTCCATCAGTCTTTGATCCAGTGAAGTAAAATATCTACCCGTATCGGTATAATAGTTAAACATCATGCGCAGACCAATTGAGTCGTAAGTCTGTTGAATGTTAAATTCTGTTTTCCCGTTAATACCTGTCCAAGCGCGAGCGTAAGCAAAAGGAGTTTTGAAACCCACAATCACTAAACCTTGATCCACACGTGGTTGAAAAATAAATCTAGTTTTTTTCCACACGCTCACTTCTTTGGCCTGAAGGGCCTCGGGAAGTGCATTACCAGTTGTGGTTGTTTTAGATGTGCTCTTAAAACGCGTCTCTAATTCATCGATGGTATCAACTTCGTTTGAAGCTCGGTAATCCTGATACCAGTTTTTCGGCATATCTTTGATTGGCTGTTCAGCATTACTTCTTAAATAGCGCATGTACTTAGTCTTAAAGTACTCCCATTTCACATCAGAACTTGGAACAAAATAAGAAGAACCAGAAAGAGTTGAATCCATTCCGTACTGATCAGCAAAGGCCTGGTTATCATTCCAAGTCTTCAATTGGTTTCGGGTCTGAACTACGTTGGCGCTATTATCCGACTCAACATATCTCTGATAAAAAGAGAGTTGGTTATCCACTGGCTTCACAATAACGTCATCATCTGGGACATAACTGGCAGGTTCGCGGACGACTTGCCCCTGGGCGGTTGCTACGCAAAAAATCCCGGCGATCAGGGTAACCTGTCTAAACCTTAGATGCTTTTGCATTAGTGACCAAATATTGAACATTTTTTGTTTCCCCTAAAAGCTCATAAACCATTGAAAACTTGATGTTTTGTCTGGATTTTTGAACTCCCCTTACTCTTAATGGAGCAAAGTGTATGCCAAAACCCTGTAAGAAGTTCATGGGACCTACCACGGAGCGGCATTTGAGGGATATAACGAATCTCTAACGTAATACCGAATCCTTGGAGCGATAGATGAAAACCCTATTGATAGCTGTCACCCTCACTTTAAGTACTTCAGCTTTTGCTGATAAATGCGTTGTGAGTTTGATCGATTCACGAGGTGTGGTTACGGATCTATTTTACACCTTCCAAGATAACCAGTGCATGAATGCCGTTCGCAATTGCCGCAATCACATTGTTTATCAAAGTATGAATGGAGCGACTTGTGTAGTGACCTCAAGACAGCAAGATGGATATAGCCCAAATCCTTATCCGTATCCGTATCCTGAGACAGATTATCGTCCACGGCCTCAGCCGAGACCGACTCCAACTCCAACACCAGAACCTCAAAGACCACCAACGCGTCCGACTGAGCCGACATATCCTACTCCGAGACCGACTCCGACGACGGGTACGCCTCCACAGTCTGGAACAAATGGCCAGACCATCCCTGCTCCTCGTGAAAACAGACCTCCTCGTTCAACTCTGATAGCGACAATGACCAGAGAAGAAGAATCATCAATTAAAAGAGCAGTTGAAGTGGGCGAGACTGTGATTGTTGATAACAAGTATTATGTTGTATCTGACGATACTGATAACACTTATGAAATCAAATCTGTCAAAGACAGAAAAGTTGTTACAGATGTTCTTCGTGGGCGCTTAGCTGTGACTCGTGGTTGTGCCTATGAAATTTGCGCCACTGATTCAGTTTACGATATAGCAAATTCTCAATTCGTTGCAATAGCAGCAGTTCACTTTGATGGATTGTTTGTTACCAAGAGCATTGATGGTCGAAATACACTTCGCTCAAATGTTTCAAATGCCACTCTTGCGGTAACGAAAGGTTGTGTCCAATCTTCATATGGAGATAGCATTTGTGTGGGTGCAACGATGCAGGCCCGAGACAACTCATACTATAAAGTTGTTGCGGTTCAAAAAGACGGCAAAGTGGTTGTAGAATCAGCTGATAGCAACCGCAGCGTGGTCGCCAATGTTGATCCGGCGACGTTTGTTGTCGTGAGATAATATAAATTTTTTGAGTAATAAGTTCAAATCACTCTACAAAACCTGCGCTTCATGTTTAAACAGTCCAACTCACTGGAGAAAAACATGAAACGCAGAATTTTAGTCCTCTTACTCGTATCGACTTCAGCATTGGCCCAAAATAGACCGCCTCGGCCAGGTACTACGGGTAATACAATTCCAGCACCCATTAATATTCCATCTATGCCAGTACCGGCTCAACCGACAGTGGTCGTGCCACCAGTAGTTGTTCCAGCACCCGTCGTAGTCGTTCCTACACCAGTAGTAGTGACACCCACACCTGCTCAGCCTACAACTTTTGAACCAGATCCTATTCCTGATACTCCTACACCTAGTCGGCCACCACGCCCGCAATACGAGCCAGGAAATACAGCACCGACTCCAACACCAATTCCAACTCCTACAAATCTGCCTGCAGGAACATTTACTTGGAATAAATCACCTAACAATTATCAGCGCTATAGAAATGATATTGAGAATCTCGTTCGCGTTGGGGAAGAAGTGATTTATCGCCGCGAGTACTACATCATTCGAAGTGGTAATGAAGCTACATCCATGATCAGAATCGCAAACAGCAGAGACAGTTATGGTGTGGATGTGAGAACTTCCGATGTTTACAAACTTAAAGGTTGTCTTCGCACTCCTTATAAAAAAGTTTGTGTGAATGATGAGATGATTGATTTAAATAGAAGACCTTACAAAGTTATTGGAATCAATTCAGAGAACTATCTGACTATTAAGTCACAAGATAGTTGGGCGAGTGTTTATGAGGATATTGATCCAAGAGATTTAGATCCGAGATAAAAACAGGGAATTGAGTACCAGAGTTCAATCGAAAGATTACATAGCAGACCAGGGTAAAGCCCTGGTTTTGTATTTTAATGCCAATGAGAACGATCCAAAGACCAGTTTTCAATCATTCGAGATAAAATGCCTTGCCGTTACTATTTTATCAAAATCTTTTATATAAATTTTACTCACGAATAAGAAAATTCGAATAACTTCTAGACGTGTAGGGGGTAGAGATCATAGTGTCCCAAAATTAATAGAATATTTATATTTATTTTCTGGAGGTATTCCGTGAACTATTTAAAAACTTTTTTTGTCGTATTTAGTTTTGTCTTAACTGCTTCGGTTGCGAGTGCAAGTTTAGATAATAGTATTGATATCGGTGGTACGCCAGATCCTGATAATTCAATCTCTTTTGAAGTTGTAACGACCCGAGGAACATTTAATTTTGGATATTTGATGCTATCAAAGGAAAAGGTGTCTCGAGTTCAAGTTTGGATTAATAATGGACTTGGCGAAGGTGGCGTTCCCTTGGAGGCAAAGGCACTGGATATATTCAATTCAGGCGGAAAGAAGATTGCTAATTTTGTCATTCCGCTTTCTCAACAAACTGAGTTTGATTTTATCCTCAGCACGGTTTCTGAGTCATGTCCTGTAAAATTCGTACTTGATCGCTCTTTAAACAAGCTGAATGTATCTTCAACTTGTGACATTTTGGAATAATAGCTCTTTAGATTTTTAAGATCAAACCACTAGTTCTCTGTTCAAAGATTGATTAGAAAGGCAAAAAATTAATCTACAAAAAAATGGGCCCGTAAGGGCCCTTTCGTTTTTAGTGAATCCTTTCACCAGCTAGTTCTTTCATCATCGCCTTAGCTCGCTCTTGCAGCTTCGGATCCTTCATCTGAGTCTTGAGAACCTTCATCAGCTTCTCCACAGAATCATCTTTCTTCTTACGCTTAGGCTTCTCAATTTTAAGCTGAGAAATAACACGCTTCAGTTGCAATCGCTTAGTGATATCACCAGCGAGGATGCGACCTTTTATTTCATCCTTGAATTCATTTTTTGGTAACTCGTCCCACTCAAGAAGAACATACTTCTCAGTGTTGAACTCTTTAGCAGCTTCTTTCACATCTCTTGGAAGCTTTGCAATCATAAGACATCTGTGAACTTCTGATTTAGAAATTCCTAGTGCGGCCGTAATTTTGCGTTCAGATGTTCCAGTGAGTTTTTGATAACCGTAGATTGAATCGGCTTGATCGATGTAGTGAAGATCTTCACGAGCTTGGTTTTCCGAAAACTGGATCGCCATCAGTTCTTCTTTCGTCTTATTTTCTAAGATGAAACAAGGGGCATCATTCATTTCAATCAACGTCATAGCGCGGAAGCGTCTCTCACCGCAGATCAAAACGAATTTATCGTTTTCACGGTGGATAACTAACGGTTGAATCAAACCATTTACTTTAATGTTTTCGCCAAGCTCACGAAGAGAATCGTCGTTGAACTTAGTTCTTACCTGCTCGCGCACAACAATTGTACTAAGAGCGATGTTGGCCAACTGAGCACCACGAAGCAATTTTGCATCGTTTGCTTTTAAAATCTTTTCATCAATACCAGATGTGATGTCTGTTACTTTGCGTTCGCGCTTAGATACACGTGCGGAAAATTCCTTGGCCATGGCCTCTCCTTAAACATCGTTATATTGTAAAAATCAAAAATTAATTAAGTCCTAAAGAATCCCAAAGAGCCTCGTAATCTTGCTTGCCCTTTGATTTATTTCCGAACATGAACACTGGTTTTTTAAGTGTTACTGATTCCTGCATATCCACCAAATTGCGGATCATAGGAGTCACACTGAAAGATTGACCAAGCTCTTCCAAACGTGAGCGCTCGATCTTGCGACGAGGGTTCACCATGCTAGGAATGATTTGGAATTCAAGACCAGGATTTTCTGTTTCTTTGATAATTTCAAAAGTATCCATCAATTCTTCAAGACCATCGATTGAATAATCTTGAGCTTGAGTTGGAATGAGAATCAAGTTTGAAGCTACAAGTGACATGATCAACTCATCTCCGAGCATTGGAGGAGTATCGATCACGACGTAATCAAACATGTTTTCAACTTCTTTCAAACGAAGTTTCATCAAGCGCTCTTTTCTTCCGGCACTTTTTCTCACTTCTGATTCTGAAAGAATAAGAAGTTTAGCGAGACTGGCCATGTGGCGGCTTGAAGCGATGAGTTTGATATTTTTGTAAAAATCAAATTCTCCGGCAGCATCAACAAGAATTTCGTCTACTTTTACATCTCCGATAAGCCATTCAGGAATCAAAGTTCTTTGAATGTTTACACCCAGAGTGGAGCTTAAATTGGCCTGAGAATCGAGATCGATGGCGAGAACACGGTGACCTTGGTTCGCAAGGTGGCAGACAAGCTGGTAGCACTGCATGGTTTTACCCACGCCGCCTTTGTTATTACCTATTGTGATAATTTTCATAACCCGTCCTTAAGTAAAGAGTGGTCCGTTCATTGGTCCTATTAATAAAAGTCTAGAGTTATCTTAAACACTTCGTCAAAGGGGCAAGTGTATATAATTAAAGATTTTTATGCTGCGTGGCCAAATAAATAGCGATTGGCCAATGCGTCATATTATATTGGCCAGAAGGGCCTAATCAAAGTATGTTGAGGCCATCGAAAATCTAGAGGCATTAGAACCATAAAGTGTGCACGTTATGATTGAAATCTATGAAGATCTAAAATCAAAAGATCATCTTCCCAACATTTCTGAAAAAGAACTCAGCGATGAGCAAGTGCTTGTTGAATTAGCTGCGATTAAAAAAAGTTTGGGGTCGCGAGTGGTTGTTCTTGGTCACCATTATCAACAAGATGATGTGATCGCTTTTGCAGATATCACCGGAGACTCTCTAGAACTTGCCAGAAAAGCAGCTCAACTTAAAGATGCTGAATACATCATGTTCTGTGGTGTGCACTTTATGGCAGAAACTGCGGACATGCTCACCACTAAAGATCAAAAAGTTATTTTACCCGATATGCGCGCGGGATGTTCCATGGCCGATATGGCCAACCGCCGCGAGATTGATCTGGCCTGGAAATACTTAACTGAATCTACTTCCGAAAAAATTGTTCCCATTACCTACATCAATTGCACGGCAGCTCTAAAAAGCTTTGTGGGTGAGAATGGTGGATCCATTTGTACTTCTTCAAACGCAGAGAAAGTGATTACATGGGGTTTATCTCAAGGGGAAAAGCTCCTCTTCTTTCCAGATCAGCATTTAGGGCGCAACACTTGTTTTAAACTCGGCATACCTCTCGAGGATATGGTGGTTTATGATCCTCGCCAAAGATTTGGTGGATTGACTCCAGAACAGATTCAAAAAGCCAAAGTTATTTTGTGGTACGGCTTTTGTTCAGTTCATCAAGGCTTTACAAAAGAACACATTACAATGTGGAGAAACAAAGAACCCGATCGAATTCTCATCGTTCACCCAGAATGCAGCTTTGATGTCGTTCAAGGAGCAGATCTCGCGGGATCGACTTCTTTTATTGTGAATCAAATCAAAGCTGCAGCTCCTGGAACGAAGTTTGCTGTGGGTACAGAAATTAATTTAGTTAATCGTCTGGCCCGAGAATACCCACAAGTCGATATTACTTCTCTATCTCCCTATCAGTGTTTATGTACCACCATGTACCGAATCCGCCCTCGCTGGCTGCTTGAGAGTTTCAGGGCCATTGAGCGAGGTGAGCCCGTGAATGTCATAAGTGTGGATGATGAAACAAAGAAGTATGCTTTGAAGGCCCTAGATCAAATGTTGGCCATCTCATGATTTACGCTGACTATAATGGATCGGCGCCATTGCTTCCTGCCGTGAAAGAATATTTAAAAGTAAGGCTAGAGAGTGAACTCTTTGCCAATCCCAATGCGATTCATTCCCTGGGACAAAGAGTTTCTAAAGGGATTGAGAAGTGCCGCTCTATAGTAGCAGACGTGATGGGTTGCTATCCGGATCAGGTGATTTTCAACTCAGGAGCTTCTGAGGGTCTCTCAAATATCATCACTTCAGTTTTAGAATTCGCCGATGTTCATAAAAAAATTATCATCACTAGCCCAACTGAGCATGTCGTCCTACCTGCGGCCTTTAAATTTTTTACTGAGCGCCGTGGATTTGAAATCAAGTTAGTTCCCATCGATTCAGAAGGTAGAGTTAAAGTTTCTGATTTAGAAAAACTTCTCAAAGAGAATGCAGGTAAGATCGCTCTGGTAAGTATCATGGCCGCTAATAATGAGACCGGTGTGATTCAGCCTTACCAAGAAATAGCCAAGCTGTGCACTAGAGAAAAGGTTGACTACCTTTGTGATACCACTCAACTCATTGGTAAAGGCGAATTTCATTTTGAAAAATCCGGCGTGGACTATGCAGTTTGCTCAGGTCATAAACTGGGTGCTCTCACTGGTTCTGGATTTATCATTGCAAAAGAACCTCGCAAAATTCACTCCATGGTTTACGGAAGTTCCCAGGAAGCAGGCCTGCGTGGGGGAACACAAAACTACATCGGTGTGGAAACTCTCGCAGTGGCACTTAAAGATTTTCAATCTCATCAAACAAAATTGAGTGAGCTTAAAGTCGCCCGACTCGCCTTCGAAGAAAAAATCAAGACCCAATTTCCCCAAGTCCAAGTGATAGGTGATCAGGCAGATCGGTTAGCTGGCACAAGCCTTATTGGTTACCCCGGACTTCACGGCCAGGCCGTTCAGATAGAACTTGAATCTCATGATATTTTTGTCACAACATCCGCTGCCTGTGCTGACAATCAGCCAGAAACCTCAGCCGTCCTTCGAGCTATGGGAATTGATGATCAACTTGGCCGAAGTGTGATTCGCGTAAGCTTGAGCTATTCACACGGTGGAAAAGAATACACAACACTAGCATCTGCTCTGGCAGCAGCGTATAATAAGCTCACTAAGATCCATTCTTTTTAGAGATTATACGTTCATGAAAAAAAGCATTTTTTTTGCGACTCTTCTTCTCGGTAGCGCTTGTTCATTCAAAAAAAGCGAACTAAAAAATCAATCCCAAAATGGCCATGAAGAACTCTATTCGGAACCTTCTGAAAAAAAACTAGAAACTCTCGCCCCTCATATCAAGCGCATCGTTATTGCATCCACAAGTGATATCCAAGGTCACTACGCTCCAGAAGTTGTGACTTTCAAAGACGATATTTCTCAGAAAGAAGGATCTATTCGAATAGGTGGCGAAGCTGCCCTTAATGCGTACATCAAAATTTTGCGTGAGCAGTTTGGTGAAATCATTCTCGTTGATTCTGGTGATTTTTTTCCTGATGATACAACTAGGCTCAATGAAACAAAAAAGTTTTACGATAACCTTCGTTATGATGCACTTACTGTAGGCTTAACTGATTTTAGTTTGAAACTTCCTAAAGGAACATCCTCAACAACCCAACTTTTCAAAGAATATGCAAAAGATTCTACACCCCCCTTAGTTTTGAGTAACCTTCTAGATTTAAAAACAGGCCGCAATGTTGATTGGCCTGGATCAAGGCCCTATCTGCTCAAAGAAATAAACGGCACGAAAGTTGGAATCATTGGTCTGGTCGCAGATGATATCGCAAGTCAGACTCCTGTGAATAATCGCGTGGGCTTTTTTGTTGAGAGCAAGCTTGAGACAACTCTTCGGTATGCTCGTCTTCTTCGGTCACTGGGCGCAGATGTGATTGTTGTTACCACTCATGAAGGAATTAAGTGTGGTGAGGTCATCGCTCAAGACGCAAAACTTCCAATGGGAAAAGTAAATTTTGAGCCTACCAAAGCTAATATTTGCGATACCAGCAGTGTGCTTGGGCAATATCTCAACCGACTTCCACCACTTTTGGTTGATGTTGTGATCGGTGGCCGTACTCACGAGAAGGTCGCAAACTATATAAATGAAACTCTTGTTATCTCTGGATATGAATTTGGAAAAAGTTTTAATTACGTAGAGTTCCTGGTAGACACTCAGGCCAGAAAAGTTCTCCGTGAAAAAACGGTGGTTCATCAGCCCGTGATGACTTGTCATGAATTTTTTAAAGAGACTAAAGATTGTTTCACAGAAGACTCATCAGTGGATCACAAAGAAAGAATCCCGGCGACATTTTTAGGGAAGCCAATTATTTTTGAAGTCTCTCCTAAATCTACAACAACCACTTCTATGTCCATTCCTCAAAAATCAGAAGTGGCCAAAGCACTTGTGGCCTTTGAAGCCGACATCTCTTATCTCACAGTAACTAGTGGTAAGACTCAATTGCTTGTATTGGATGTTACTGGCACTGAACTATCTAATCTTTTAGAAGAAGAATTTAATCAGAACAATCAAGAGCTCTGGTACCCATCACCCTTTCTTCAAAAAACAGATGGTCTGCACTTAACTCTTTCTGGTCTTGAAATTGAAGCCCAGAAGCATTACAAAATTCTCTCGGATGTAGAGTCACTCCAGTCTAGTTCCCTACTTCGAAAACTCATCACCAAACATGAAAACCGCTCCCTGGCAGAATCATCTTGGAATTCTCTGGATCTTAATATCGATGTGGTTCAAACGGCCTTAGCTGCTCCAGAGAAATAAACCTAGCGGCAGAAGGCTTGAGCACCTTCGCACTGAATTTTTAATCCAGCTGAACAATAAGCAAAACTATTATCCCCTCGGCATTCATACTTTTTCTCTGAGTCTCTTTGATATTTTATTCCTCGACGACAGGCGGGCTGATTTTTTTTGCCACATTGTTGTATCCCACAATACTTGGGTCCGATAGGACAGCCCGTAGGAACTTCATACCAGCCTTCAGGACAATTTTGGCATTGAGACGTTTTACTTAAATGACAATCATCGCTGACTTCATGACAAATTTGACCGTTTTTAAGCATACCTTGTGCGGGAGTAGTCAGATCCAATTTATCAGAAGCTGCCAAAAGAATTATTTTTGGAGCTTTATAATCCGCTGAAGACATATACATCGTGGGTTTGGGTCTTTCCACCTCATCATGAAGAGATACTTTCCAAGTTTCCGATTGATACTTTTCTAAAGTCTGATTCAAAACGATTATTTTATTCTTAGTAGAAAAATCCAACGCCTTAATTCCCACCCAAGTTTGATCACCTGGAATAAAAAGAAAGTCTTCACAGTCATGATTCTTGTCTGTCTTTTTAATCTTAAGCTCACCGGTTGTGGCACCAGGCACGCGGAAGAGTACGCAGTCTTTTTGCAAATTCAGCTGACCGTCGGGATAAACCACAGAGAATAAAACCTGCCACGCATCCTTAGGCTTCACGATGGCTTCACCATCAAGATAAAACTCATGCCTGTCCACAATTTCCAGAGCAGAATTCCAGTGGCGAGGAGCTGAAGCAATTGTTGTCATAGATATGAGAAGTGAGAGAATAAGCATCATAGACTCACCTCTTCGTAGCATCTAAAAGCAATAGGTGGAAGATCGTCAATGCCTTGCTGGCCTTTCCAATTTGAGCGCACTCCAAGTTCATGCCACTCAGAAGAAGCTGGTAAAAACTTAGATGAAAGTTTCAAGTTTTTAGATGGTTCCACTTCATTGATTAAAGATTCCGGATAATATCCCAGTCCATAATTAAATCCCATCCAGGTAGCAGAATCAGTCGTGAAAAATTTATTTTGAGCACAGCCTTGTACTTGGGCAAGCTGACAATCCAAGGGTGAGAGTTGATAGTCAGGGTTGATTCGGGCCATGCCTAAAAATGATTTACTAAGATCCCTCTGCCAAGGAGTCTGTGGATGCAGAACTTTTTCTGGCATAGGATTTTTTGTATCAGACGGCGACATCGTAGCAGCATCAAAGAGCTTGGCCTCAAGAACTCTTTTTCCAAAAAAAGCGCAGTACTTGATTTGATCTTCTAAATTAAGAAGAGAAGGTTCGGGCCAGAGCTTTCGGTCAAGAGTGAGTTTATCTAGGGCACCTGTGAGAACTCTCCACTCGTTAACTTGCTGATGAGTCACATAAAATTTATCCAGAAAGAGATGTCGGTCAAAATTATCCCAAATAAAACCTTCATCAGTTCTCTGTTTGGGTTTTCCATAAGCGTAAATTCTTTGAGGCAGATATGTATCACGGCAGGTATCAGCCAAAATCATGGATTGAGAAAGACCAGGGATTTCCCGCACGATAAGTTCTACAACATATCCATAGTTAAGGTTAATTCCAGAACCAGGACGGTTAATCATTTGATAAAAACGTGACTCTTCAGAATAGGCTGAGATGGCCGGAAAACTAGCTTTGGCCTCCACGTGAAACGTCTGACCAAAGATATCGATCTTTATCAGTGGATTTTGCATCACACTGCCCTGCCAGTAACACTGCCATAAGTGAGGCTGGCACTGGTAGTAACTGCGGCCGACTTTCTTTTCAAAATCTATTTCTAAGGGACACTTCGTGCCCTCTTTGCCAATGAAGCGATCTCCCTGCTCCCAAAGCTTAAGAACCTCAGGAAGTGCTGAAGTAATCACTTGAGTAAAAAGCTTTTCAGATGGAATGAGCTTGTCCTGAAATTTTTGGGCCACTGGCCTTGCGCGGAAGAAGAGCAAAATTATGCCGACTACGCTCACAGTTCCCAAGAAAATGATGATCTTTGGTATAATGGAAGAATTAGAATCCCTATTCACAGGACCAGGTTATATGAAATGGATGGAAGAAGTAAATAAAGAAGAAGGTCGCTACACCAACGTGCTGGCCTTCGACGACTACATGGCCCTCTTCGAAAAAAATCCTGAGAAGGAAATTCGTCCAACTAACATTTACCTGCGGGATATGTTTGATTATTTTGGAGTTAATCCTAACGGAAGCTTCAAGCTTTTCTCGCGCGAACACGCCGACGCTCCTGCAGTTTACGGACAGGTTAAAACACAGAAACGCATTTATCAATACTTACAAAACTTTATGGAAGAAGGTTACAACAATAAGTTTATTCTTCTTGTGGGACCCAATGGGTCTTCGAAATCAAGCTTAGTTAAAAAAATCATGCTCTCCGCTGAAGATTACGCTGCCACTGATGAGGGTGCACTCTTTAGTTTCAGTTGGGTTTTTCCCATTGATCAATTTGTAAAAGGATCTCTGGGCCTCTCCGGTGGTGTGGCCGATCGTCACGTGAACACTTATGCATTCTTAGAAGATAAAGATGTGAGTGCCATCATTACTTCAGAGTTAAAAGATCATCCACTTCTACTAATTCCCATTAAAACGCGCCAGAAACTTATCGAAGATGCTTTTAAAAAAGACAACACCCGCTTAGAAACTATCCGCAAGTCCTATCTCTATAACGGAGATCTCTCTCAGAGAAACCGCTTAATCTTTGATGCCCTCCTGAAAAACTACAAAGGTAATTATCAAGATGTCTTCAAACACATCCGTGTTGAACGCATGTTGATTAACCGCCGCTATTCTATTGGTGCTACAACTATTGAGCCTCAGCTTCACGTTGATGCTCATATGCAACAGATCACTATGGATAGAAGACTTGCTTCTCTTCCTCCAAGTCTGCAGTCCCTTAATCTCTTCTCCCTCTCTGGAGAAGTTGTTCTCGCTAATCGCGGGATCTTAGAATTCTCAGATCTTTTAAAGCGGCCTCTGGATACTTTCAAATACCTCTTGATGACCATGGAATCAAAAACCATCAATCTTCAAGGAATTCTGACTGAGCTAGATATTTTCTTTATCGGCTCCTCTAACGAAATTCATTTTTCTGCTTTCAAGCAACATCCAGATTTTAATTCATTCAAAGGTCGCTTCAATTTCTTGCGGGTGCCTTATCTGATGAATTACAAAGAAGAAGAAAAAATCTACGCGGAACAAGTAGATAAGCTCAAAGAGCAAGCTAGCTTTGAACCCCACTCTCTCTCTGCCCTGTGTTTATGGTCTGTGATGACTCGAATGAGGGCCCCTATTGCTAAGAGCTATCAGGATGAAAAACTTGGACGAATCACCGAAGCACTCAATCCTCTTGAAAAAAGTCTTCTTTACGGCACTACTGAAACTCCGGATTCATTTGATTCAGAATCACGCCAAATTTTAAAGATGGGTGTAGATGATGTAATGAATGAATACGAAAACGATTCCATGTACGAAGGTAAATTTGGTATTTCTCCCCGTGAAGTCAAACAGATCATTTATGATCTGGCCTACTCTCACAAGAGTGTGACTTTTCTTGAAGTGCTTGAATACCTCAAGGCCCTAAATGATAAGAAAGCCGAATACGATTTCCTCAACATCGCCAATCAAGGGGATTACCATAATCCTCGCAAGTCTATTGATCTCATAGAACTCTGGTGCCTCAATATCTTGGATAACGAAGTCCGGGATTCATTAGGTCTAGTGGATGACCGCTCTTATGAGGATTACATTTCAAAATACATTTTAAGTGTGAACGCTGTGATCAAAGGGGAGAAAGTTAAAAATAATGTTACTGGAAAATTCGAAGTTCCTGATAGCTACTTTATCAAAGAATTTGAAACCAATGTGCATATCAATGAAGCTCCTGAAAAGTTCCGCTCAAACCTCATCGCGCGTCTTGGGGCCTACTCTCTTGATCATCGCGGCAAACCCATTGTATATAGCGAAGTCTTTCAAGATATCGTAACCCTTCTCCAGGAATCTTTCCGCAAAGAACAGAAGAAGATTATCGATAAGATCGCTAAAAACCTTGTTCTCTTCCTCTCTGAGAAAAAAGAAGGGGTTACCCATAGTCTTGATAAAGAAGTTCGCGACCTGATCACAGGCATCATTAACTCTTTGCAGACAAAGTACCACTATACTGAGAATGGAGCGATTTCATCACTTCAATATCTGCTTAAAACGCGGTATGACACTCAGAAATGAGTGAGATAGAAAAATCCTTTACCACCGAAAAGTACGTCGCAAGTTATCCTGTTCAAACTGAACACGATAATTTGCGCCTCGATCAGTTCGTCATGACCTGCATGCCGACTCTCTCGCGCCAATTTTTAAAAAGCAAAATTGAGAAAGGTGAAGTGGTGATTTCCGGACGAACTCCGCCTCATAAATCAAGTGTGAAGGTTCATTTCGGCGAGCGGGTGACGGTGACCACACATAATGACGGGATGATTGAAGATGAATACTGGAAAGGCGAAGTGGTATCTCGAGAGGCCAAGCCTACAGTTATTTTCGAAGATAAAGATCTTTTAGTGATCAACAAGCCTCCTTTTATGATCACCCATCCGGCGGGAAAAAACCTTTTCTACTGCGCCACCGTTTTCTTTGAAACCTTATATAAGCATACTATCCATTCTATTCATCGCCTGGACCGTGAAACTTCTGGCATCCTTATGCTGGGAAAAAATCCAAAGACCGCTCAAAAGGTGAGTCTGCATTTTGAAGAGGATAAAGTTCGCAAATGTTATTTTCTCATTGCTCATAAGCAAACTGGTGCCCTTGCCTTCCCTTTCACCGCCAAACAAAGAATGGGGAGAAATGAAAACGTGATCCCAGAAGGCATGATTACTCACTGGCCTGAAAATTCAGAAGAAGGAAAAGACGCTGAAACCCATTTTGAACTACTTCTTGAAAAAGATAATTACGTGCTGGCACTGGCCTTTCCTAAAACAGGACGCCAACACCAGATCCGTGTTCACGCCGCAGCGAACGGCTATCCTCTTCTAGGAGATAAGCTCTATAACGGTGACTCAATGGTATTTATTCGTTTTAAAGATCACAAGGCCAATGATGATGACCACGACAAAATGCAGATCCCCAGACAGGCCCTGCATGCAGCTGCATTGAAACTTCCTTACCCCAATAAAGAACTAAGAAACTTTATCGCTCCTTTGCCAACAGATCTCTCGAGGTGGATTGAAGAGAAGCTCAAGCTCTCCCATGATGAAGTGGAAAAACTCATGGAAGACAAAATCAACAAATTCTTAAATTAGATCTTTTGTAAACTCTTCATGTGATTTAAAACACCTTTAGGTCCGATATTCTCATCACCATCAAGAATAATTCTCGGCTTATGATCCAAACGATCGAGGCAGTGCTTAATGTTACTCACACCCACTGAATTATGAAAGAGCTCAAACATACTCTGATCATTGGGAGCATCTCCAAAAAACCAGCAATCACTTTGCTTAAGCTCTGGACGATATTTTTCTAAAAAATGTTTTACGCCTAAGTATTTTGAAATTTCTCCACACCAAAAATTTATATGCACATTAGATTTTGAATAATTAATCTTCTCTTGATCCATGTACTTCATGACTTCATCAATCCATGATTCATCCATCAAATGAAATTCAATGGCACGATCTGAGAGACGCCCAAAGCTATCCGCCGAAAGCGGCACATGCGGAAACTTCCCCTTCAGCCCATTAGTAAATTTCGTCAGTCTATCAAGCTCACTTTGCCCAACCAGCGGCTCTTCTACAATTTCACCTCGATGATCCCGATGCACAATCACCCCTCCACCTTCCATAATGCAGGTATTGAGAGGAAAGTGAGTGAGCAAGAAGTGACCCCATGAAAGCGAGCGTCCTGAGACGATAATCAACTCCTTGTCATGCTTTTTGATGTGATCCAGAATCTCAAAAAAGTCCCGAGTCAGTTCTCCGTCGGTAGTGAGGGTGCCATCAAAATCAGAGAAGAAAATCATAGTGAATCCATAGAGAATGAGTCGTTATTAGGTGAATTTATTATCCCATAAGTCGCTCGAGAAGCTGCGCACAAAAGCCTTCCAATCTTTCAATCTTATTGACTTACAGCCCCTAAATTTATAGATTGTCACCCTAATCTGTGGTGGATGTAGTTCAGTTGGTAGAGCGCTAGATTGTGATTCTGGTTGTCGCGGGTTCGAGTCCCGTCATCCACCCCATCTTTAAGTGACGATCTCCGCAAGGAGTGAAACATACTAAAGCCCAGTTTAACCCACTGGGCTTTTTTATTTCTAAGGGTGAGATTTTATTAACACTAAGATTCTGATTGGTTACAAGTTCACTTTTCTATTTCAGCAAACACTCAGTTAACAACCATTACAAAAAATTACTGATGATTACTCGGCCATGCTACTTTTTGGCTACAGGTTGGCTACTGAATATCTTTATTTGTCCATACCAAGATATAAAGGTTTTGGGACAGTAATCTAATTGATTCTAAGGTGCGAAGAACATCCCTTCATTTTTTACAACATATTTTCTAATGCCTTTCCATTTGAATAATTGTCCCAAAGGCAATACAGCTATCGACCATTGAGCCTGCTGACCTCTCTTACCATGCAACCAAAAAGCCACGTAAGAGCTTAGAGATACTCGGTGATGCTGCCCAGCTGTTAGAGTAAGTGTTGTGTTTGGAGTTATTGTATTTTGTGGAATAAGGGGCTTATGAGTTAATTCAGGTAAAAGCTGAGCATATACTAATCTCCAAACTCTTTTTTTGGTAAGAGTCTGTTTAATCCGATAAGCTCTGCAAATAAGGATCAACTCTTCACGCAATTTAGATTCATTTAAAAGACCACAGATCTCATCGATAAAATTCTTTCTTTTTTTCGGCTTACTTATAGCTACGACAATGGAAGAGAGTGTTTTGATGCAAACGGCACTCCTGTCTAGCTTAGAATGTAAAATCCAGTTCGAATAAAAGTTCAATATCTGAAACTGACTAGAAATATTTTTCTCTTCAATTAATTGCCGAAAATTCGCAAAGATAAATGTAATAGCGGCATTATCTAAATTTATCTGCTTAGACTCAATTCGCTTGAAATAGTTGTTTAAGATTTTGGGATAATTACGGCTCATCTTATGTCTATGTTAGCAATCTGATTAATGCTTGAAGATGAACATCATGAGTGCTTTTGGTAATTAAATCCATCGGAAGATCACTTGATATTAAATTGTAGGTATCATCTCCAAGATTATTCAAACTCTCTGCACCCTCACTGAGCTTTTCTTTTTGAATGCTTTTATTAAGCCTGTAACTGACTTCACTCGTTAACCAAGTTGCTGCCCAAATGATTGTAGCATTCTCTGTCTTGTCTTCAGTGTAAGACTCTACAAGTGAGGTGAAAACGCCATCTAACTTTTCGTCTTCCATCTCTTTAAGTTTTTCGAACGTCATTGAATCCAGGATTTCTTTGGTTCTCAAGTGATAAAATATCCTTTCTATTATTTTAATTTTGTCATTCTTGTTTAGTGCAAACCATGCAGGTAAAACATTCTCTCGTAATTGCTTTGAGGAGCTTTTAAAAATCGCTTTTTTCTGAATTAACAAATAAACATTGAATATCAACGAGGCTAACAATATTAAAACCAAAACTTGCATATTTCTTCCTTGTTATCTAAAAGTTTTTATCAAATTCATAATGTCGGCCAATCCGAAGGTATGAGTTTGACTCCCCCTCGCCATCTATGTACGACTAAATTTTGAAACCATTCGACATTTAAGTCTGCATGCTCAGTTATAATTACCTGCATATTCGGATTCAAATCGGTAATAACATTTAAAACTAGTGAAAACATTCTCATTACAGCATTTCTATCTTCTTCTGCTGCCTCATCATAGTGCCCTTCAGCATCTTTATCAGGAGGAAAATAGACCTGAGAAGGTTGATCTAAGAATAAGAAATGAGGAACGGGCCTTTTTTGAACTGTGAACCATTTATGAAGAGCAAGATGGCCGATTATGTGAAGGTTTACCCAGTTCTCGCCACTTCCAATTCTACCCATTGGAACAGGCCCGTGAATTGTGTCAGCAACCAGTGTTAGTTTTTTCAAATCAAATCTTAATGGATATTTTGAGTGTTCCAACTCAAGAAACTTA
>CAMDDI010000002.1 GCA_945890905.1 Bacteriovorax stolpii | reverse complement strand
GGAAGAAAGATCATTGTGGCCGTGGAATTTTCTGATCAGTTAACCGAGCTTTTAAGGCCTCTCAAAGAGATGGATTTTACGGCGCAAAGTGAAATTCATTTTGTGCATGTGTTTAGAACCATCACCAATTCTTTCGGACTCGGAGAAGTACCTCTGGTCTATCCTATTATGTCAGATCGTGGGGTCATTGAACAATCGGGTTTAGTCCTTCTCGCTTCTGTCAGTGATAGAAATCTACAAAAGAATTTCGATGGCAAGGTTGTTCACAAGGTCCTATTCAGTGATTATCCTAAAGGAAAGTTTTGTGAATATGTAAATGAAGTGAAGGCGGATCTCGTCATTATACCTACCAAGGAAAAACATGGGATCTTTGAAAGTTCATTCGCACAATACGTAAATAAGCATACGACCTGTAATATGATTTTATTGAAATATAAGCTTTGATTTTAACCTGAAAATAGTAAGGAATAATATGAACATGAAAATAAAGTTATCATTGTATACTTTAGTCTTACTAATGGCAGCTCTGACTCAGGGGAGAGTATTTGCCATTGATGAACTTGGTGAACCCATTCTCCCACTTGAAGAGAGATTTAAGCTTTTTGGTACAGTGGAGCGAGCAGCTTCTGAAAGTGCGCAGAAGATGATCGGACATCTAACCCTGGCCCAACAATCACTTGAATTCAAGCTCAAGACTTCTGCTCTTAATCATTTGCAAACGGCTAAAGCTGAGGCCAGCTTCCTTTTGAAGGAGAAGATTAATCAATCTCAAGAGTTGAGCCTGCCTTTTGGACGAGTGACTTTTGAAATGGGAAGTGGTGACACACAAATTTATATTCCTGTTTTGATCGGGGAAGGATTTGAAGGGGAGCTAGATGATCTCACTATGGGCAAATTGGAAAAAGTAAAGATAAAAAATATGTCAATTGTACACCGAGTGGTTAAGCTCGAAATGATTTCAGCGATGAAACTCATGAACTCTGCCCAAGAACAAGTTGAAAATGATCAATTCAATGAGGCTTCACTTACTTTGGATAAACTATATGCAGGAATGTTAGTTTCTGAAGAGAAAGTTAAAGATCCTCTGCTTTCTGTCTGGGCCAATCTGGTCCTTGCTCGGGAGTTCATGAATAAATCAAGCTATAAGAGTGCGCGCTATACACTTCGCAGGGCCCAAGATGAGTTGAAGCGATTGGAGAAAGAGAAAGTTTTGAAGAAGAGCAATCTGGCGGCCAAAGAACTTATGAGCGAAATCGCACTTCTGACAAAAAATCTGGACGAGAAAGCTCCCGGACCTTGGTTAAAAGTAAAGTCCAAGACTAAAGAGTGGATAGGCAAAGTTCGTACCTGGATTTAAATAAAGGCAAGATGAGAAGGTTGCCTGAATAGCTTTCCATAAATCCTCGTGTGACTGAGCCGAGGAAAAATTTTTCCAGCTTCCCTTTTCGCTTAAATAAGACAACCTCGTTAATTTCAACGAAACCGACAAAAAGCGCTGAAGATTTACTTTTAAAAGAGAGACCGAAGGTCATTCTTTGAGATTGGATAAATGAAATTTTCAGAAAGAGTGCTTTAAAACTGATTTTCGTCATGTCAATCAACAATACGTCCACTTAGAATATGATATGGCATTTCTTATCTCCATTAATGGTCAACTTTCACCCTTCGTCTCATCAGCGAAACCTGTGACTAATTATGTCCATTCTGTTTCAAATTTATCTCAGGTGGAGCAGTCTTCGGAATTTAAAAAAATATTGGGAGAAAATGAGCACAGGAGCGACCAGGCAAGTTTGCCGGTGCAAAGAAAAATATCGGCTTACAAAGATTCTAATAGAAAATTTGATGAGACGAGAAAGCGCTTCTACGTGAGAGATATCATGAGCACACCTGTGAATATGATCCAGGCCGATTCTGCAGCTGAGATGGCCAAAGAGACTCTCAACAAATATGGTTACCGACATCTCCCAGTGGTTAATTCTGAAAAAATGATCATTGGGATGATTTCAGATCGGGAGCTTAATGGACCCCTTGAAAATAGAACATGTCGTGAAATCATGAATAAAAAAGTTATCATGGCCAATGACCACGTGAGCTTAAATGAGGTTGCAATCATCTTTTTGCAAGAAAAAATAAACGCTCTGCCCATCGTGAATTCAAATAACGTTTTAGTCGGAATTGTAACTCAAAGTGACATCTTAAAGTATGTGGTGGAGACCACGGCCTTTCTCGGCAAAGGCTGATTATCTAAGATTTATAGTACTGGGAGATAATAAAGCTCACAGGCAAATTAATGACCTCTCGCCAGTAATATTCAAGATCGTCGTACCAAAGGTGATCTAGCTTCTTTGAGGTCATTATTAAGGCCTCAATCCAATACGAGTAGAAGTGTGGATGAATGGCCATCCCCGATTGCGAATGACTCCTGGCAATTCTTAACACTTGAGCACGGGCGTGCTCATTTGAACCATCTAGGAAGTTCATCAGAAATTCCATCCCATGCAAGATAGCTTTGTGCTGATGCTCGAAGTCAGTATTTTTGAAGTTGTCTTTAATTTTAGGATTTAGAAAAAATAGATTCTCGTAAAAGTCACTGGCAAACGAGGGATGACTTGATGAGCGAAGGAAGCTATCATGTACGATTTTTACTTTTTGATTCCAGGTTTTCTTTCGAATACGGGTCATACCTAATTACAAACCAAAAGAGCTTTTAAAACTATGATTTTGGTCATGAATGACCTAGAAAATGCTTATAGCTTTCTGTCGATAAAATCAGCTTAACTCAACACATCTGATGATGGTATAATGATTTACTCATGAATTATTACAAGGCCACCTTACAATACGACGGTTCTCTTTATTTTGGATTCCAATGGCAAAAAGATATTCCAAGTATTCAAAATGATTTTAATCTGGCCCTAGAGAAACTTATTGAGGGAAAGCTCACCACCATGGGATCATCCCGTACCGATACGGGAGTTCATGCCTTTGAGCAGGTAGTAAGAATAACTTCGGCAGCTTCGATTGATTGTGTACCTCTTCTTTATAAGCTCAATAGTATTTTGCCTCCGCCAATTCGCTGTCTTAATCTTCTTCCATGTAAAAGTACCTTTAGACCTGTCACAGATAGCCTCTCAAAAGAGTATCGTTATTTTTTTACCAACACCAAGAAGCTCAATACAAAGGATAGAAAGTATATTGCTAATAATCCTTATCCATTAAATATTGCGGCCATGAAGTCTTGCGCGGAAAAAATTGTAGGTCTACATGATTTTCATAACTTTTGTTCAGCAGGTAGTAATGTGAAGACGACCATTCGTGAAATAATACATTGTGAGTTATCTGAAATTGATCCTTCGACAATATTCTCTTCATGTCTTTTTGAAGTACCTCAAGACCTTTCTCAATGTTATCAATTCAAAATTGTGGGCAAGGGATTTTTGAAACAAATGGTACGGCACCTGATGAGTGCTCTGTGGATGGTAGGAAGTGGACGACTTACTCAAGATGAGTTTTTAACTTTAATTGAAGGTCCAGCAAAAGAAAAACGACTTTGGAAAGTGGCCCATTCTACTGGACTGTTTCTCTATAAGATAACTTATTCTCCTTAACAGTGAGCCCGTATTTATAGCCGATTTCTGAGCATCAGAATAAAGTCTGTCTTAATATCATTTGAAATATAATCATAGCTTGAGAAAAGTTTGCTTTCTATTTGATCAATATCTTGAGCAGTCAGGGCCTGGAACATTGGCCGCTCACGCCAGCCATTATTCCAAACCATATTTGGAAACTTAATCGGGGAGTAGTTGCCGGCCCGGATGCCAAAATAAATGAGTTTTGATTGAACTCTCTGACCTGTGGCCGCAACACAGCGCTTGAGCTCCAAATCGGCTTCATGTCTTTCCGTGGCCACACCACCTGCCCATAAGGTCATGTCATGAATTAAACAGCAGTGCTTCCAAATGGTTGGGTTGCTGGGTGTTCCTTCTGGGTAGAAGGTACAGTAATCAGTGGAAAAAGGATGAAGCTGCAAGTCCTCAGATTTCCCAGGGTGAGAGATCACAAGTAGTAAAAATGTGAATAAGAACTTCATCAATCCATTTTATAGATAACCTATTTTGGGGTCCAGATTTTTAGTGAGTGATGTTTGAATTTGTTATATAAGTAGTACCATGACTGAAGATAGCCTCAATACTCGGATAATTAATTTGGAAATCAAATTTGCCCATCAAGATGATTTTCTTGAAAAACTCAATCAAGTGGTCACACTTCAAGAGAAAACCATTGATCGCTTGGAAAAAGAAATATTAGATCTTAAAAGAAACGCCAATGCTTCTAACGGAGTGGATGCAAGTCGTACTCTAAGTGATGATAAGCCACCCCACTATTAATTATTGATTGGCCCGCTTGATTGCATCTGCTGCTACGGATCCCATGACTGTGTAACCATCAGAATTGGGATGAACCCCATCAAAAGTTAGACGAGATTCAAATCCACCCTCACGGTCTACTAATTGTGAGTAATAATCTGCGTAAACATAACCTTCTTGAGCGGCATATTCTTTAATCCATTTATTCAGAGTGCGGATATGCGGGATTGGATTTACCTTTGTGTTCCAAGGAAAAATTTTGGCCGGAGCAATGGAACCCAAGATCACACGAATGCCTCGTGATCTGGCCTGCTCACACATACTCATGATGGCCTCTTTAATTCTGTTATAAGAGGTGGGGCCAGTATTTCCAGCGATATCGTTGGTGCCGGTCATGATGTGAACAATTTTTGGTTTAAGGTTAAGGACATCGGCGCGAAAACGAATGAGCATCTGGGTAGAAGTCTGACCACCAACTCCGCGATTAATCACATCATCTTTTGAAATTCCTACGATGCGCTTAAGCCATCCTTCAGTGATTGAGTCTCCGAAATAAACTACACGGTGATTCGTTGGAGCGGGGAGAGTGGTGTTTTGAAGCTCGTATTTACAAAAGCGTGCGAAATCAACTTTGAGTACCACTTCTTCTGGAATGGGATATTTGCAAGGAGCGTCTTGAATTCCGTTATCCAGAGTCTGAGCAGAAGCTCCCAAAACAAAAAGAAGTGTGGCCAAAATGAACATAAATCTCTCTTGAAGTTATATCTTTCCATGTCAATTCGGGCACAGCGGCCAATGGCGAATAACTACTACGGACGAGACAATTCAGAAGTATTCAGAATTCTTTTTACACAGTTTAAACGCTGACCCACATTCTTTGAGCGCTCTCTAGGAACCTGTTTGAAAAATTCTACGAGAGTTTTAGCATCTTTGCGCAGATCTGATTGCGGACTTTTGATTTCAAGTAAGTAAGACCACACACCCATTTTAAAATAGGCATAGTCTTCAAAGGATCCTATGGCCGGATAAATTGCTCCGCCGTGGGTACCTGTCTTGTAACCGTTATGGGCCGCGGCTTTTTTCGCCCAGTCTTCCATGTAGACATCATCAACAGTTTTATAATCTGTCATTGAAGTACCCCATGGATAAGTGAAAGTTCCAACATATCCATGTAATGAAACAGCAGCTATAATATTTTCTTTTTCCATAAACTCAGCAGCAAGCAAGGTACTTTTAAGTTGAAAGTCTGCTTTTGGTTTACAGGCGTCTTCATAATCTCGGTTAGCGTCGTGAGGTTTATTGTCAGATCCAGTTTCTTCTCGGCGGCTTCTGTTATAACCAGTGATGTTTAAAACCGGAACAACATAAATCACAGTGTCTTCTGATAATTGCGGAAGAATTTCTTCAATAAAATAAAATGGCAAATCCGCAGCGGCCCGCTCATTTCCGTGATGAGTTCCTACTACTAAATGTTTTGTGATCGCCCTGGAAGTATCGCCTAAAACAATTCCCAGGATGTCTCGGCCTTGATCGTTTTGTCCGAGAGTAAAGAGTGCTGTGTTAGGTTTTTGATCCATCTCTTGCAGACGGGCCACAATTTTATCATAATCGTCGGCCCAAGCATTGAGAGACGCTAAAATGAAAAGACTGAATACATAAAAACTCTTCATTAATACTCCTACAGAATTGATATCCATAAAGGTTCGAGTCTCAAGAGCTTGAAGTCAATTCAATGTGGTGAATGTAAGAATTGTTATGAGAATTCTCCGAGCTTAAGAGTCAGGCTTGAAGGTCTTTTAAGAATCTTCTTTCTGGGTATGATGAGCTCATAAAAAATGACTATCCTAGAATTATAGGCTCCATGGCATTAAAACAAAATACTGACCTTGCGCAAGCGAGCCACTTGAATTTCTCGTATGCCAACCAAGTGGGCCAATTCAACAAGAAGCTCGTGGATAACATTGCTGTTGCATCAAAAGGTAAGTGGTTGTAATTCTACCCTCTCTTAATTTGTTTGCGAGACAAGTATTAAAATATCAAACTCCTATTGTATTAAGTTATAATTATTTCATATGACTAGTTTCTTAAAAGGCTCTTCATTTCTTCTGGTAAGTTCCAGGCCAACTCATCGTTCGAGTTTGCGTAAGGTATTATGTGATTTGGGGGCCGAAAATCAATTCATTGATGCTGCTTCAGATTTTGTCCAGGCAAAAGAGCGTTTATCTAAATCCGGGGTAAATGTGGTCATCACCGATGAAGACATCGGCGAGAAATTTTCGAGTATTGATCTACTTCCTTTACATGAAAAAAATACTCCAAGGTCCAACGATAGGCTTTTTATTCTCATGGCCGCTGATGTTTCTGTTTTTTTTAAAAGTGAGTTTACATTGCGTGGAGGAGATTTAATTATCAGTAAACCTTTTACTAATGCTACTTTTACGGAAGCTTTTTTAGAGATCGTCAAAATTAAAAATGCCATGGCCCCGGATCAGAAAGCTTCCCTTGATATTCAAGATGCATTAAAGGCCAATAAAAAAGATGAAGCTCTCCGTATTTTAAGTTCTATGAAAAATCCGAACTCACAATCCGCTCTTTTTTGTAAAGGGCTCGTTTATGATAGTGATCAAAATTTTTCAGCTGCTTATGATGCCTACACATTGGCCATGGCCCACAAAATTGACCTACCTTCATTAGTGAATATAGTTCACACGGGAGTTCACATTAAGAAGTACCGTGAATTAGGAGATGTGGTTGAGAGATGGGTTAAAGATTTTCCTCTTCATAATAAATCAGTTCAAAATATTGCCCGTGTTGTTGTTTATAATCAAAAGTTTGAACTCTTTGACACAATCTCTTCTAACTTTTCACAAAAAGATTTTGAAGATGAGTTAGTTAAAATTCCTCTTGCAGCAGGGCTCGTGATGGCAGGATATGCAGTCCTGGAGGTCAACAAAGAGAAGGCGATTGCTTATGCCCTCAAAGGAATTGAGTACTCAGGATTTAAACCCATCATTTTACTCAAAGGCCTTGAAGTCTTAGTTTCAGCGGGTGCAACTGAAGAAGCGGAAAAAATTTATCAATTACTCATGGCCCGGGCCCCATACTCTGAAGATCGCATTCTGGATGTGAGAATTCAGGCACTGCTTTTTCCCAAAGAGAAAGTTCTCGATAAATGCCTGGAGCTCATTTCAAAAAACACACTGGATATTCACATTTTTCAAGTTGCCTTGAACTGTTCCCGTGACATTGGCAGAGATACTCGTGATCTTTTGGTGAAGGCCCAGAAGGCATTTCCTGAAATGAACTTTGCTGTCTGATTTTGTCGGACAAACCGGCACATTTATGAACTATGGGGTGCCCGAATAATGGCCCCTTTTTTTTTAAGGATCTGCTACAGTATTATTAAGGTAACTCAAATTAAGGAGATTTGTATGGCACGTGGAGAAGGTGGACAAGACAAAGGTAAAGTTAAAGGGAAACCAAAACTTACAACGAAAGAAAAACAAGACAAGAAGAAAGAGAAAGCTAAGAACAAAGTTAAATAGTGTTCAAAGTGCGCACTGCCTATATTCAAGGCAGTGCTAGCATTTCATTTTAAAGAAAAGAATCTGGTACATTTTGCATTGCTGTTAGTATTTATCGTTTCATCGACGCCTAGAGTTTTTACTTCTGAATTTCCACTTGAAAGTCCTGGTCTTGAACTTCTAAACCTATGTAACATTTCGACGAAAACATTTAGAGGGCCCAATTTTATAAGCAGAATAGCAGAGGGAGTCATTGAACTTAATAAATTTGGCCTCGCTGCTGTTGATAATTTTACTCTGAGCAATGACGTTATAGCGGGCCAAGTCTTTTACTTTTAGTGAAGGTAACAAAGACTAATGGAAATCTCGATTTTTCATTCGCAGAAAATAAAAAGGCCCGCAAAAGCGGGCCCTTTTATTTTAAGAAAATTTCTTAAATTAGTTGTGAGCAGGAGCAGCAGCAGCGTCAGCTGGAGCAGCTTCAGCAGGAGCAGCTTCCATTGCGCCTTCAGTAGCTGGAGCAGCTTCTGGAGCAACTTCAGCAGGAGCAGTTTGCTCTACAGTTGTTGTAGATTCAACTGGAGCAGCTTCTTCTTTCTTATTACAAGCAACAGCAAGAACAACAAGAGCAGCAGCAAGAACTAAATACTTAGACATAGGATTCTCCTTTTTGATTCATCCAAAAAACTATAATTGAATGACTTAATTCGTGATTGAATACCTGATTAATTTATCGAAACTCTTTTATCCTCGCAAGACCTTTTGCTTAATTATTTTAACTGCTTGATGCAGGCGATGTTTTAAGATGCGATGTGTCAATATTTGAGAATTCTTTTCCGACATAAAGTATAGGCCAATTGCTGCGGATAGTAAGCGGCTTCATTGATGAAAATGGGGTAGAGCTTTTCGTTAGTTTTTAAATGAATATTGTGACCTGCAAAGGTCTTAAACGGTGTGTAGTCTCCATTTATTTCGCAGAAATCTTTTCCCTGAAAATCTGAATGGATATAAGCGGATGGAAGGTTATTTTCACTCTGAGGATAGTGCACATCTTGAATCTCTTCATACACTTCAACGCAGTTTTTCAATGTCTCAGAAGGTGCAGCGAGTGCACTCAAAATGCCTTCAAGAATACTTAAAGTACCCTCTAAAACCACCGGTTCAACTAGGCCGTTAGCAACTGGTCCGACCTCAATCATCATTCCCATTTCCGATTGGGAGGCCAGATATTTTTTATTGGGATCTGGGGAAAGAATAATCCGGCAGTCCCTCATCTTCTGTGTCAGCTCTTCTGATACTTTCAAATTTAAAGGATGGTTATGGCAGAGGATGACGGTTTTACCCATATGGGAGGTAGTGGTGTGAAGATCAATCACAAAGCAGTCCTGAGCATCAATTAGGGCCTTAAGCTCCCGGGCGCGGTGATGTTCATAGGAATCAGGACGGGATTCATGGAGAAATTGGAAGGCGCGGTTTAAGTCTTCATCTTTAAATCGACGGTTGATTTTATAAGCTTCGGGATTGCACAAAACAAAATGCAAATCGAGAGTAGGAAATTTTTTTTTGAAAACCTCAGCATACTGAGTTACGGCCATGACTCCGGTCCATTCGTTACCGTGAGTCCCACCGAAGATCAAAACTTTCATTTTTTCTCCTCGATCCTGCTGATAAATTCATTGATGATATTGTGATAAAGATCCATTCCTGTAATGGCATCTTCCACACCGGAGTCAATATTGGGATTATCGTTAATTTCAATAACGTAGGCCTTGCCATCTTTTTCTTTGAGATCCACTCCGTAGAGACTGTTGCCAACTAAGTGGGAAAGCTTGATGGCGGTATTGATAACACTCTTGGGAACCTTGGAGATGGGGAAAGTTTCGGCCTCTCCTACTTGATTTTTTTTATTTTTCTTGGCGTGATAATAAATCTGCCAGTGTCCTTTAGACATGTAGTACTTGCAAGCAAAGATGGCGCGGTCATTGAGTACACCAATGCGCCAATCAAAGTCCGTGTAAAAAAACTCTTGAGCGATAAGAAGAGCAGTCTTCTTAAAAAGATCTTCTGTTATGGATTGAAGCTCTTCCATGGTCTGAATTTTATAAACACCCTTTGAAAAAGCTCCATCAGGAATCTTGATGATCATAGGCAGTCCTATTTCATCAACGGCAAATTTAAGTTGATCTGCATTGCTTGAGATAACAATGGTTTTTGGAGAGTGGATGTTATTGGTGTGAAGAAGATTATGCATGTAGATTTTATTCGTACAGCGAAGAATCGACATGGAGTCATCAATAACCACAAGACCTTCAGACTCGGCCTTCTTTGCAAAGCGGTAAGTATGATGATTAAGTGACGTGGTCTCACGGATAAAAAGTGCATCGTATTCAGCGATCCTCTCGAAATCTTTTTTCTCGATGAGATCAACTAGAACATCATTCTCTTTCCCGGCCTGGATACAATTATTTAAGGCCTTCTTGTCACTGGGAGAGTGTTCCGCATTAGGATCATGGAGTATCGCCATATCGTAGCGAAACTTCTTTCTCGCTCTTGGTTTGCGCCAGATCTTTCCCGAGTAATCATCTAGTGAGGCAGCAAACATATCTTCGTCTAGAGTACTGAGTGAATTAATACTCTCAGTTCTCACGGCACTGACTTCCCATTTTTTATTCCAGGCAAAATCCACATGAAGAATGGGAGCAGGGAAGACATCAAAAATAAGTCGGGCCACTTCTTGGAGTTGTTCTTTTTCAGTTTTTCCGAAATAGATACTGATCGTACAGCCTTCATCAGTCGGATGAGTTTTAAAAGCTTTTTGAAGTTCAAAATCTAAATCTTCAGATTCTACGTTGTAGAGAAACTCTCTAGAAAGGTCGTTGATAGATTTCACCGAAGGGATAACTGAATGACCTCGTGCTTCGGCAAGCAGTGAGCAATAGTAGCCGTTACTTAAATATTTGTAGTTACGGCAGAGATTGATAATTTTAATTCTTTCTTTGCTACCTTTAGATCCATAAAGATTTTCATCCCAGTTAACGAGATAATCTTGAGGCGTCATAAGTTGCTCAACTGGATAATAAGAATTCCAGTCTTTGAGTTTCTCGACGATCACTATAATTTTGGCCACATGCCTTCCAAGTTGGTGTTACCTTAAGTACAATAGCAGAATGGCCCACATCTTCAAGGGGAACACCTGGTGAAAAAAAATAAAACTCCCCAAGCATTAAAAGAAAAATTTCAGCACTCGCTGGTAAAAATTCGTCCCGCCAAAGTAGCAGACATTTCTGCTCTGATAGAAGTTGAAAACTTATGCTTCAGTTACGACCAACTTGGTCGAAGAAATTTTCATTGGATGATTCAAAAGGCCAATTCACTTTTCTTAGTCATCGAGTACAAGACCAAAATCATTGGTTATGGTTTAGTTCTCATCAATTCAGGAACAAGTCTTGCTAGGCTCTATTCAATTTGTACGTTGAAAGAATACCAGGGTCATGGACTTGCAACTGAGCTCATCGAAGAATTAGAAGATAGGGCCTCTTATCAAAAAGATTGTGCTTATCTTCGCCTAGAAGTGAAGTCTGATAATAAAAATGCCATTAAACTTTACGAGAAATTGGGTTACCGCAAGTTCATGGAGAAGGCACAATACTATGATGATGGTCGCGCAGCTTTTTGCTATGAAAAGCGCATCCGGGTCTTGAAGAAAAAAAATCGACTGAACGTTCCTTATTACCAGCAGAAAACTGATTTTACCTGTGGCCCATCCTGTCTGATGATGGCCCTTAAAACATTCAGTCCTAAGTTAGAGATGAATCTCTCGGGAGAATTGCAAATATGGCGAGAGGCGACTACGATTTTTATGACCGCAGGCCACGGAGGGTGTGGTCCACAAGGTTTGGCCTTAAGCGCATGGAAAAGGGGATATAGACCGGAACTCTACCTATCCCATTCTCATGCCTTGTTTACCGATACCGTCAGAAGCCAAGAAAAAAAAGATATCATCGAGATTGTGCAAAAGGATTTTGAGAGAAAGCTTGTGGATAACAAAATCAAAATTCATCGCAAGGCGGTTTCACTTCCAGACTTGAGAGCAATTCTTAAAGATGGAGGAATTCCCATTGTTTTAATTTCAACTTATCACTTTGATAAAAACCGAATTCCTCATTGGGTGGTTGTCACGGCCTATGATGAGAGTTTTGTGTATATCCATGATCCGGATCAAGACGTACCGGGAGAGCATACGGGTATGATCAGCAAGGCCCATATTCCCATTCAAGAAGATCAGTTTTTAAAGATCTCACGATGGGGAAAAGATAAAGTTACCGCGGTGGTTGTGATTTATAAAACATGACTTAGTAACCCCAAGTGCAACCACCAATAACAGCAGCACCAGCTGGTCCTCCAAACCATAAAGTTGTGCCACATACATTTGTCATACAGCCAGAGGCAGCTTGGCATGCAGCTTGGTTAGGATAATATCCGGTGGCATCACAGCCCTGATTATCCGCCGGGGCAGCAGGCGGATTTGCGCAAAAAGCATCTCCGTAAACGGCACCGGCCGTACACGTACAAGTGTCACCAGTACCTGCACTGCAACTAGGAGATCCAGTCACAGTCCATGTACCTGAAGAGCAGTTATAAGATGCTGAACCCGTAGTCGGAGCTATGGAATCAGTTATGGTAGTTGTTGATAACCCAGCAGCAATACTGGCCTCACAGTTATCTCCACCTTGAGACCAATTTAATGTTTGTGCTGGGCATGTATAGTCTACACAAGTAGGTGTCCCAGTCACAGTCCAAGAACCTGAAGTGCAGTTATAGGAAGCAGAACCTCTATAAGGATCCGTGGAATCAGTTATTGAAGTGGTAGCTAACCCTGATCCAATATTCGCAGAACAATTATTTCCGCTTTGAGACCAATTTAATGTTTGGGCTGGGCAAGCAGAGGGTGTACAAGACGAAGCACCACTCAGAAACCAAGTACCAGCACTACAAACAATAGTAGCTGATCCAGTATGAGGCACATTTGAGTCGGTGACAGTCCTCGTACCAGTTCCAGATGGAGAAGTTGCACTACAAGGGGTTCCGCCTTGGCTCCAATTGATTGTAGAAACTGGACAAGTCGTCGTGGCACAACTACTGGAGCTAACATTCCATGTACCACCACCACAACTCATGTTGGCAGTTCCTGTCATGGGAGCCCCACTATCGGTAATAGTAGTTGTTTGTCCTGTGAGTCCTGCAGCCACGTAGCTGGAACAGGTATCTACATCCTGAGTCCATACCACATTTCGACCAGGACATGTTCCGGCCATGCAAGAGTCATATACCGTACGCTGAGCATTGGTTCCTGCACAACTAATGTTGTTACCCGGACTTCCTGTACAAGCAGCACCAGACTGAGTGGCACAATAATTTTGTCCGTCATCATTCTTGTTGTGCACAAGGATTCCGCCGGCAAAGTAGTTATGGTTATCTTCAACAGTAAAGTTATAGAGCTCTACTTCTTGGTCTTCAGTCTCTACATCCAAGAGGGTAACCATTTTTCCATTGGCACCCATGAACTCAACTTCGTTTCCAGATTTAAATCGAGACACAAGCTCGTTAGCATTTAAGTAACTATCAAGCTCCGGAATAAAGTATGGGTGAATATCGTTGGAAGTAAGTGTTGTTCCATTGGAGAGCTTAAGAGAATAGAGAGTCGCTGCATTTTTTGGATGATGAAAGAGTTCAGTGACCGGTTTGCCTTCAATCTTCCCGGTCTGATCATTGCGAGAGAGAACCACATCACCAAGTTTAATGTCTTGAATTTTTTTAGTGGTTCCATTCGCTAGATCAATAGGAGAGTCACCCACAAAACAATAGGTCCAAGTATTTGTTCCAGCACAGGAAGTGCTCGTTGAATCCCATGATCCTAAGGCGCTACAGGTAAAAGTCGCAGCTCCTTGTTGGTCACCAACATTGTCAGTGACCGAAGCTCCAGCACCCGCAGCACCGGCCGGCAGAGAGGCGCTACAGTTATATTGCGTATTAGTCCAGTTGGCCGTTGTCGCTTGGCAAACAGAGCCACCACCGGTGTTGACCCAGTAACAGTTAAGGGTCGCAGAAGGACCGACGATTCCGCCTCCGTTAAATTGAGTTCGAGTTCCGCATGGATTTCCGGTACAGCCGTGGTTTGTTTCACAGGCCGTCTGGTTCACCCAAGTGTTAGTTAAGTCGCAAGAGTTATTATCACCAGGAGAGTAGGCACCACCACCGCAACCGCCACCACCATAGACAGTTGTGGTCTGACAAGAACAGCGTCCGTTGATTCCCAGTGAATTACATCCACTGGATGATGTATTCCATACACCACCACTACAAACCATGTTGGCACTTCCAGTCATTGGTCCGGTACTATCATTGATGGTTGCAGTGTCAGAAGTTAGGCCAGAAGCTACATAGCTAGAACATGTATCCGGTCCTTGCGTCCATACAACATCTCGACCTGGGCATTTACCGGCCATGCAATTGTTAAAAACTGTATGCTCCGCAGGGGTACCTGAGCAGCTTATATTGTTCCCAGCACTTCCAGAACATATAGCTCCAGACTGTGTGGCACAATAGTTTTGTCCATCATCGTTTTTGTTGTGAACCAAAATTCCTGACGCAAAAAAGTTATGATTATCTTCCACTGAGAAGTTATAGAGCTTGACGGATTTTTCTTTAGTCTCAACTTTTAAAAGATGGACTAGTTTTCCGTCATTTCCTAGAAATTGAACAGAGTCCCCACGGTTAAAATAGGCAGCAAGCTCAGAAGCAATGACGTATTTTTTCTCAGAAGGCAGATAGTAAGGGTGAATATCATTGGAGGTGACTTTTTCACCATTTGAGAGATGAAGTGTGTAAAGAGTGGCAGCTTTTTCTGGATGATGGAAAAGCTTTTCAACTTTTTTGCCTTCCATAAGACCAGTTCTATCGTTACGTGATAAGACCAAATCTCCCACTTGAATATCTTGAATCTTTTTAGTTTCACCATTGGCCATCTCAATAGATGAATCGGCAACAAAGCAATAAGTCCAAGAATCAGTTCCCGCACAAGTTCTAGAAGTCATACCCCACGTTCCGAGGGTACACAGATAGTTCCCCGTTCCTTGCTGATCAGAAGTACTATCAATGGAGGCGTGGTTACCTCCATCCATAGCTTCAGGAAGTGTCCCCGTACAGTTGTATTGATCTCTAGACCAGTTTACGGTGGTTGCTGGACATATAATCCCGCCACCCACACAAGTAGGCATCCCAATGGGCTCCCAAGTACTGATGTTGCAATAATATTGAGCCGAACCTGTGGTGGGTGCTGTAGAGTCTGTTGCCGTGGCGTTATTTCCACTTGTTACCGAGGTGATAGTGGCCGTACAAACACTGGAGCTGATGTTCCAGTTTTTAGTTACTGTCGGGCAAGAGTATGTAGGAGCAGTATCATATCCACAGTGAACTTGGACTCGTTTTCCAGTTCCGTCTTTGATCACTCGCACGTTGTAGGCTTCGGAGGGATCACAGTAAGTGGTGGCAGAATTAATAAATTGACTAGCAAAACTTATGAAGGGTGTGCAGTCAGCATAACCAGTGGCATTCATACCTGTAAAGACAGTACCATTGGGACAAATATTATTTTTAGGGATGCAAATATTATTGGCCGCATCCCATGTAAAGAAAGCGAAACTATCACAGAATTCTTTGCTTAAATCACTATTCCCACCGGTATAGGCATCGGTGATCTGAGTTCCGTAACAAGTAAAACCCAACGAACTGTTTCTTTGGATCTTCATTCTGATCCATTTCGTAATGTCTTTACCCCCAAAACCAATTTTAGTTCTTAGGTTGTTATCTCCACCTTTTCCTCCAGCAAATCGATTATAATTTACTCTGAGGAAAGCTTCAGTATTATCTGCCAGTGTAGTAGGAACAGTTGGTGTACTGACTGGACCAAAGAAAATTCTCATGTCTTTTACAATCACGTTTCCATTCATGTAAATTTTTGAAGCGTCGTAAGTTGAGCCGTTATTAACCTCAATTGCCGCAGTAGGGGTGGAATTGGGGTTCATAGTAGTGATCTGAGTTAAAACAACCGGCGAAGTGGCAGATGAAGTAATTCCGTTCACGGCCAGAGTGGCCTTACAGTGATTCCGATCCTGGACAATAGAGTACACAAGGTCATGAAGCTGCTCGATATTATCGCGGGTTTCAGTACCTCTAAGAGTCATCTTTTGATTGGAAATTAGCTTGGTGGCAACAAGGGCAGTTCCTGCGATTACCGCGGAAAGCACCATCCCTTGGATCATGGAAACGCCATGCTGATTTTTACACCACTTAAATATCATTTCATTATTCTTAGATAAAACACCTGATTCGGCTAGAGCTAATTTTAATTTACCAAGTTACCAGGCCCAATCAAAGTTAAAGGCTTTGCATATGCCATTTTTGCTTGGCATCTGGCCTAAGAGCATTGGCCCAAATCAAACCTATTTAAATGTTTGGAAATTACCTTCAACTTGATTAGACTATATCTAACCCATAGCTTCGAGGTTTTTTTGTCCAGGTTCTTTAAACATTCCCAATCCGGGTTCTCCTTGACCGAGCTCATGATCGGGGGATCTATCCTCGCCGGTGTGGGATTGTCGGGTGCTTATATGTTTAAAGATCAGAAGTTTGCTCAGACTCGAATTGAGCACGATCGAATTCTTCAGGCCGCACATTCCTCACTGACAAAGTATTTGCAGAATATCGGTAACTGTAACGCTACTTTTAATGCTGGTGTCACTGCAATAACAGTTATTAAAACATGTACATCAAACTGTAGCGAAGGTGTTTTGGCCAGTGCCGTGAGTGGTTCGACTTTTGTGTCGGTTGGCTCTTGGGCCGACTCCGGAAAAATTTGGCAGATAACTGGAATCAGTCTTAAATCACCACCTCTCACCAACTCTGGGCGTACTTTAGTATATGTGGATTATCAAATTAATCCGGCCCTTGCTGCTAAATTTGGATCTCGCACGGCAAGAAAAGATATTGGGGTTAACTTTCGATTTACTCAAACCGGATCTCCCAGTTTCATGAGCTGCTTGTCTGGCTCAGAGAGTTCAGTAAATAATTTAAATAATGATTTATGCTTAGGGCTTGCGGCCGTGAACTCTTCGGGAACTTTCTCTTATTGGGATGATGCAACTCAATCATGTATCCTTAAAGGTACTACTGCAGCTCCACTCACGACCTGTTCTTCTGGCAACATGGTTGTTCAAGGGTTTAATCCCGATGGTACCATTCATTGTCGTACGGTTAACTATGGTTATAACAATTCTGACTTAATTGACGGAACCACTGATGCTTGCGGAAGTGGTGCCTCTTCCACTGCGCAGTTTACTTGGGACGGAACAAAACTGAGGATTCAATGCAACTAATAAAAAAACTACTTAAGGCACGTGGTTTTTCTATGCCAGAACTCATGATAGGAGTTGGTATCCTTGGTGGTATCTCTCTAGTCACTATGAAAATGCTTGAGAACCAATCATCAAATGAATCTTACTTAAAGTTTGTCTCTGATGTGAATATTACCACCACACAAGTTCAAACCTACCTCAATGATATCAACCGTTGCCAGACTATGCTTGCCGGTTATGCTAAAAGTGCTACGGTCAATCCTGGTCTGATTGCCGATACCTTGACTCAATTGGCAATTACTCAAGGTGGAAAAACTAAAGTGATCATGCGTGAGAATACTGTTTACTCACGAAGTTTTATTAGTTTTTACATTCCACCTCAGGGAATTAGATTAGGAAGTTCAAGCTTTGGAGCTACTTCCGCTGAGTTAGTGATCACTTTTAATTTGAGAAGTGCCTCTATCATGAAACGACGGGATACTACGGGTGCCTCTGATATGAGTGTGACTAAAAGAATCCCTTTCGTGGCATCCTTTAATGCAGATGGTGTCACCATTAAGGCCTGTGGTCCTGTGGTCTCTGATGCCAATTCCATTGCTAAACAAAAGCTCTGTAACGCTTTTATAGCTAAAAGTGCTGCTTATTGGGATGGATCAAATTGTATTTTCAATCCCAATCCCGCTACGATGAAATGTACTTATCCTTATGTGGTTAGGGCCGTAAGTAACCTGGGTGAGCTTCAATGTGATCATGTTCTCGATCGATTGACTCTAGAAGAAGTTTTCGATTTTACCGGAGTCGACTGTCGTGGCGCCCTCAATTTTTATATGACTACTACTGGCGGTGGTAAAGTTAAACCAACTTGTGCCATTAATACCGGATTATTTTATTGGTATACTGGCGCATGGGGTGCATGTGCCAATAGTATGCAAACTCGCTACGTCACTTGCATGAATTCTTCCTCAAATACTCCCGTCAGTGATTCTTATTGCTCTGGTGCCGGCGCGAAGCCTGGAGACACTATGGCCTGCTCGGAAAATTTCCCGACTTCTTAAGTCTTCCACTTTTTAAGCAACACAATTTCAAGAATTTGCCTATAATGGAATCATGCGCATAGAGATTATCGTCAATAACGACGATCCGTTAGTTTATCCCTTGAATAAACCAAAACTAATAATTGGCTCTCACGAGGGCTGCGATATAGTTTTGAGTGCTGAAAATATCAGCCGCAAGCATGTGGCAGTGGTAACTGAAGATGACAATTACTATGTGGTAGACCAGGGAAGTACCAACGGAACTTTTTTAAATGAAGAGCGGCTTGTTCCAGGTCGCCGAGTAGAGTTTACTTCTTTTTTTCCTATCCGTTTAGGAACAGAAGTTCTTCTCACCCTGTTGAGTGATGAAGAGAAAACTGTAGAAGAGAAAATTTCCATTCCTGTTCCCACACCGCAACCAAAAAAAATACACCTTTCTTCTTCGCCCACAGAACAAACTCGCCAAATCTCTCTAAAGGATTTGCACCGGTCTACCACGGAATCACTTGTCAAAAAGCGCCAAGAAATTAAACGAGGATCTGAGAAAAAAAACGTCAAAAAAAAATCCAAAGAACAAAGTCGATTTCTTTGGGTGAAACTTTTTGCCGCTGTGATTATTGGAGGTGCCACATATTACAGTCTCTACGTGCAAGAAAAAATTGTCCCAGTAAAAATTGAAAAAATTGGCAGACTGGATGACAAACCTGAAGTCGTAGTGCCGGTAAAAATCATTCAAGTTGTTGATGACGCCGATCTTACGACCAAAGAATCTCTGATGAATATGTTAGGAGATATCAAGTGCGCCACCGATGTGGAGAAGTATCTTTGCGACACAATTCCTGGGGCAAATTCTGGAATGTATGGTTCAGTTCAAGTAGGAACCATGGCCAATATTCTCATTGATGGTACAAAGTATTTTGAAGAGGCAAAGCTAGATATACGAGTGATTCCGGGGGATGCATATAATTTAGAAGTGGCCCAGTTGAGTGCATTTTTGTTTCTAAAAAATGCACTCCCAGCAAATTTTAACTACAAACAACTTGAAGGCTCCAAAATCACCTTCGCTCTTTTTAAAGATAAAAATGAAACTGAAAAAGAGATTATTGTCGTGATTGCTACAACTCCAGAGAAACTAGAGGCATTTACGAAACTACCTCTGGATGAGATTATTAAAAATGTAAGACTTGTAGGGGCAAGTGCTCTAAATGGTGCCGTTAAAGATATGGTTCGATTCTACTAGAGAGTTTTCAAAAATTCGATGAGCTCTCGCTTCTGTTCTGCTGAATAAATTTCGACACCATTATTTAAGAAGATCTTTTCATCGTGACCCTGATTTGAGAGTCCTTCGAGTTTTGTGTCGTACGCATAGTCTGGATTCTTCTTCCAGCTTTCAGGAACTTTTGCTCCCATGGGATATCCAGCACAATCTTGGTCGTAATCAGTCTGACGATTGAGAGCGGGGCCAGCGATATAAGTTTTTGGACGATTAGAACTCTTAGTTAAAAGAGCACATAGATTAGGAACAGAATTATTGTGAAAATATGGCCAGCGAGACCAGATTCCCACAAGTGGAGGAGGAACATAGCCACGTTGAGGTTCCACCAAAGTTTTCATACTTTTTGAAATCGCTAGGCGGTTTAAGTCAGCAGCAAATTCAAACATTCCTAAATAGCGACCTGGGTCTGTACCCACCTCTCGCACCGGAGTTTTTGAATGATAAGTCACTTTCACCGTTTGGAGTTGCTCACGCACGGATTTGTTCTGCGCATTTTGCTCCCAACCCTTCTCATAAACCCCATGACATTTCTGACAAGAGACCACAAAGTGGGCCTGGCCCCTCTTTGCCTTTTCAATATTAATCGCCTCTGCACCAAAAAAATCTTCATAGCGTGGAGCACGAGTGGCAAATACGGCCGCCGTGAGATTTTCTATCTGACGATTATTTTCTTTGAGCCATTTTTCTAATTTGGGAAGATCAGCACCCCGTCCGATTTCATTCCATAAAAAATTTGTGTGCACAGGATTTCCCGACACAATGGATCCGTCCGAGAGCCAACGGTTTTTATATTTTACGTTCCACCAAACAGCAGGCTTACTATCGGCCACCATCTTTCCAAGCTTGTTGGGGCGAGGATGATGAAAACTATTTCCTCGGGTAGCATAGGGATCAAGTTCGCGCTTAGATAGTGAGAGTGCCACTTGAGCAAGACTGGTATCAAGGCCCAGGGTCATGGGTTTTTTTGTTCCTACATAATCCATTGCCTGCTTAGACTTAACTAACATGAGTCTCTCGCCTTCAGTGGACTTGAGCAAATTTCTAAAAAGAAATGAATTCACATAAGGAGCAACTGCTTTACCTTCAGCAAAAAATTCATTGGCCCGTGGGAAGCGATTCGTAAGACCTAAAACTTTGACTCCAAAGAGATTACTGGAATGACAGGCAGCACATCCAAAAGTCATTCCCTCGCCATTTTCATCATTGATAACTGTTGCACCCATGGGATTGGATTGTTCTTCTTGAGACAGATCAGGCCACGGATTGGGATTTTCAAATTGAGCTGATTTGGGAAAATCATGGAGCCCCAACCATTGGTAGAGCTCTTTCATGCTCTTAAAAGGTGAAACAATCCGTGCCATGGAGAAGAGAAGTTTTCTAACGGGATCATTCTGTGGAGAATTAAAAAAATTCTTCATCGGTTGATAGGGGATAAGTAATTCGGTGGAAGTCACAGGATAAAAGAGGGCGAGTTTGCGGCCATCGAGAACTCGTGCTTCAAATTCAGAAGGGGGAAAGTTATAAATATTTTCTCTAATGGTAGTGACTTCAAAATCTCTAGACCAATCCGCATCTGCCCAAACTGTTAAGCTAAGCGTCAATAAAAATAGTTTAAACACATGTTTTCCCATAGACCATGCATCTCTAAGATTGCGTGTCTGGTCAAGTATTGTTGCATAACTTACTGATTGGGGATTGGTGTTAGGAAATAACTCTTACCAAGTGTTGACGAAAATATGAATGTTGATCATGATGGGTCCAGAAATCACCATGATTTCACTCCCAGAACTAAATTAGGCCACCTAAGCTTTACCGCCTGGTGGCCTCATTTAGGAAACTTGTTTGAACTTCTCACGAATTTTTAAAAACTCTTTTTTCACATCCGCTGGATTGAGTGGCAGCTTATAGTAGCCATCAGCTCCTGAGGGGGTTTGAGCATGGACTCGGGCCTTCTCAGGTGAGATGGAACTGGCCATGATGAGAGTCTTTGAGGCCGGGAATTTTGATTTTATTTGGGCCGTGAGTTGATTTACGGCCTTTGAATTCACATCATAATTAAACACGATAATTTGAAAAGTTTTCGACTTCAGCTGCTGATTGAGCTCAGGCAATGAGCGCGCGATTTGATACTCAAATCCCTGAGGAAGAGTGAGTTGAATCTTCTCAAAGAAATCTGATTGAAAATCAAAAAGAATCACTTTAAATGAATTCGAAGTCAAAGTTGCTTCAGGCACTTTTACATCTGTCGACGTGTTGAATTTGAGATCAGTAACAATCTCATTTAACTGCTCTTCTTCTTTTTGTTTTTGTTTTCGAAGGGCCGCTAGGTCTAAGACCACCGTCGGCTTATCGTCTTCATCTGGTTCGGACATGCTTACAACCTCAGTACCTTCCTCTTCGGCATATTGTTTCAAGAGTTTACCTCTTTTATAAAGGCTAAAGAGAATTAGTCGGGATTAAACTTAAGTTTTGGCCCCTATTTCCGATAAGTCCACTAAGGAAAAGTGAGTCTAAAAATGCCCTTTGATGATTTAAATCTCGAATTCGAGGACGAAGACGAGGTTAAAAAGAAAAGAAACGAAGCGGTCCACGTAGATGTGGATCTTGAATTCCAGGCCCCCACTGGAACAGAACGCTCTCGTACAGGTGCAAAACCTCAGGTGCCAGCGGCACCCGCTCAAGCTGCGCCTGCTGCGCAGAAGCCCATGGGCACAGTGGCCCAAATTGCAGAGGCCCGCCAAGCACAAGCTGCTCCTGCAGCTAAACGTCCAGTAACTTCTGGTTCAGTTCCACTAGTTCCACAGTCTCAAGGTTCAAGTGCACTGAAGAGTGATCCTCATTATGATTTAGAAAGTCAGAGTCTAGTTGAGATGCGCGAGCAGATGAGAAAAGTTGAGTTTGATGCTTCAGTGAAAGTGGCAGTGGCCGAATTCAAAACAGAGATTATAGGTGAGTTGCTAGGTGATATGAAGCTTATGGAGCATCAGATCGGACAACTCTTGGCCCGCATGAACGCTAAGCATCCTGAACTTAAAGCCGAAGCCATGACTATCAAAAAGATCCTTGCCGACTTCACTGCAAAAAAAAGAAAATAGTCTTTAAATGAAACCTACACTTCAAAATATTTCGGGCATCGATGCCTTGTCTGTCCTATCCACTGATCCATCTGTTGCGGTGATATTTCTTCACGGTTACGGGGCAAACATGCAGGATCTTTTTCCTTTGTGGGAGATGTGGCATAGGCCAAATTTTAATTGGTATTTTCCTAATGGTGTTGAACCACTCCCTATGGGGTATTATGAAGGTCGTGCTTGGTTTTCCATTGATATGGCCAAGCTTGAACTGGCCATGCGCACAGGGAAAAGCCGAGAGATGTCTGGAGAAATTCCTGTGGAATTTGCATCAACACTCAAGCGCCTTGAAACTTTTATATTAGAGCTTCAAAAAAAGCATTCCAAAATTATTCTGGGTGGTTTTTCTCAAGGGGCAATGTGCGCAAGTCATCTGGCCACCATGAGTTCTCTTAAAATTGACGGACTGGTTTTATTGTCTGGAAATTTAATCGCAGAAAAACTACTGCCTCCCGTGGCCCGGGGAATTCCTTTTTATCAATCTCACGGAATCCAGGATCCGGTTCTCTCCATTGCCGGAGCGAGGGATCTTGAGGCCAAAATGAAAATGCTTAATCTGCAAGGCAAGCTTCACGAGTTTAACGGAGGACACGAAATTCCTCAGTCAGTTATCTCTGGGGTTAAAAATTTCTTATTGCAGTTTGAGTAGGGCCCTGACTCCGTCCACACTTGATTTGGTGAAACCATTTTTAATGGCCGCAAAATCATTGGCCCAATGAATGGCATTGACTCCAAATAAAGCGCCCCAATACCCTCCAGTGATATCACGGATTTTCCAAAGTCCATTGGCAGAATTTCCGTCAATAGATTGAGGATCTGAATAGACATAGCGGTAGTCAGAAGCCGAAGTTATAAACTCATAAGTAAGAGTGAGCATCAACGGAGCAGTTAGAGAGTCGCGCTTTGTTCTTCCCTCTTTTTCCAAGGCCCGAGATAAATACATAGGCACATAGAAATGATAGATGGTTCGGTTAAGCTGCTCTTTGATTTGCTTAGGATAAAAAAGAGTGCGGAAATCATCTTCGTTATAATCCAAAATCAAATTAACATTGTTAATAATCTGGCCCAAAGTTTCTCGGTTCTTCTTAAAATTTGCACCACGCTCAATGGGTGCCCGATCAAGATAGGCGAGATGAAGCTTTTTATGACTTGTATCTTGAAAAAAAGCCGATAAAACTTTTGAGGCTTCGTATTCAGATTGATAAAAGCTCACTGTCAGATCCCAAATATTTAAAAGACTTCTATTTTCGCCAGAGAGAAAGCGGTTAAGACTGTCGCCCAGTTCTTCGAGGTAAGCTTCAGTTCGGGAGTCAGATAGCAGATTGATCAAGTTTTTCTTGAAGGCCACAAAAACGTATGAGCTAGGATCTAGAGCATTTTGTAAAATAGGAGTGTGAGAGTTTTGATTCATCAAAATATCAAAATCTAAGAGTTCAAGTTCCCGCTGAACAGTTTGTTTGCAAGAATCCTGGGCCGACCCTTTTAAGTAGCGCTCGCAGCGCTTAGAAATGAGCAGATAGACACTGTACTCCCTTGGACCTTCTGCTGCGGCCACAAATTGCAGGAGTCCATTGTTTCGCCGCATGGTTCCATTGCCAGCAAAAACTGAGAAAGAAAAGGCGATTAACAGGCAAAGTATTTTCATTCTTTTAAAATAGGTTGATTGGATTTTATTGGTCAACCTTTAATAATTATTGCTTTGCACTACATTGAAGTTAACTCATTATTTTTCTTGGTTTAAACATTTTCACCCCAGAAAGTTTTCGCTTATACTTATCTAAACAATAACCCCCAATACCTTGAGTTCAATTTATGACTACTTCTCATGATTTTTCTTATGTCTCATCTTCGGATAATGCTTTCATTGATGGTCTCTACAGTGACTTCAAAAGAAATCCAGAATCAGTTGATTCATCATGGAGGCAATTTTTTAAAGGTGTGGATTTTGCTTCAAATTTAAATCCAGCAAATACCGATGCAGGTGTGACCTCTGGAAATCTAGGCAAAGAATTTAAAGTTTACCGACTCATTGAAGCTTATCGCTCTCGCGCTCACTTAGTATCTACTACAAATCCCATTCGCGAACGCGTGAATCGTTTTCCAAAATTAGACTTAGAAGATTATGGCCTCACCAGTGCTGATCTCGAAGAAACCTTTGTTATGGGAGACACCCTTGGGCTAGCGAACGCAAAACTCAAAGATATTCTCGCTCACTTAAAAAATATTTACTGTGGAAGTCTTGGTGTAGAATACATGCACATCAATGATTCAGAAATTCGTCAATGGTTTCAGCAAAAATTTGAAAATGCGGCCAAAGAGCGCGCTTTTACTATTGAGAAGAAAAAAAGAATTCTCACTAAGCTCAATGAAGCTGTGGTTTTTGAAAATTTCCTTCACACAAAATATGTAGGCCAGAAAAGATTCTCCCTTGAAGGGGGAGAAAATACCATTCCCGCACTAGATGCCATCATCAATGCCTCATCTTCACTTGGTGTGGAGGAAGTAGTTATCGGTATGGCCCACCGAGGGCGCTTGAATGTTCTCACAAATATCTTAGGTAAAACTTACGATTATATTTTCTCAGAGTTTGAAGGAACGGCCACTCCCGATCTCACTATGGGAGATGGGGATGTGAAATATCACAAAGGGTATTCTTCTCATGTGAAAACTCCGGAAGGCAGAGATGTTTACTTAAAACTTATGCCAAACCCTTCCCACTTAGAAGCGGTGAATGCAGTTGTTTTGGGTTACGCCCGCGCCCAAGGGGATACTCTTTATAACGAAGACCCAAATAAAATTCTTCCTATTGTTATTCACGGGGATGCCGCTGCTGCTGGACAGGGTATTGTTTATGAAACAGTTCAGATGTCGGCCCTTAAGGGATACAACATTGGCGGATGCATTCACTTTGTGATCAATAACCAAATCGGATTCACCACTGATTTTGATGATGCCCGCTCGAGTATTTATTGCACCAGTGTGGCCCGCACACTTGAGACACCAATTATTCATGTGAATGGTGATGATGCTGAAGCGGTGGTTTATGCTGTTGAACTTGCCTCAGAATTTAGAGCAAAATTTCATAAAGATATTTTTGTAGATATGGTTTGTTACCGCAAATACGGACACAACGAATCTGATGAGCCAAGATTTACTCAACCAACGTTTTATAAAATGATTTCAAAACACGCTAACCCTCGTGAAGTTTATAAAGATAAACTCATTGAAGGGCGCCAGATTGAAGCCCAGCTTGCAGTGCAGATGGAAGAGCAGTTTAAAAATCTTCTCCAAGATCGCTTTAATGAAATTAAGCAGAAGCCACTTCCTTATCTTTATCAGAAACCAGAAGAGCAGTGGAAAGCTTTCCGACGTTCAACTCCCAAAGATTTTGATTACTCACCAAAAACAAATGTGGCCAAACCAGTTCTTGAAAAAGCACTTAAAGCTCTTGTCACTCTTCCTGCGAATTTTAAGCCTATTCAAAAAGTTGAAAAACTTATTGAAGAGCGCCAGAAGCGCTGGGACGATGATCAACTTGACTGGGCCTTAGGAGAGTTGCTCTCTTACGGATCTTTACTTGAGGAAGGTATCAGTGTTCGTATGTCTGGCCAAGATTGTATCCGCGGGACTTTCTCTCACCGTCACGCAGGTGTAGTGGATGAGAATTCTAACGTCCGTCATCTTTTCCTTTCAACATTATCTGATAAAGCAAAATTCAGAATTTATAACTCTCTTCTCTCAGAGTATGGAGTTCTAGGTTTTGAATATGGATACTCATTAGGAAATCCAAGTTCACTTAATATTTGGGAAGCTCAGTTCGGAGATTTCGCCAATGGTGCGCAAACCATGATTGATCAATTCATTGCTTCGGGTGAATCCAAGTGGCAAAGACAATCTGGAGTGGTGATGCTTCTTCCTCACGGTTACGAAGGTCAGGGCCCTGAGCATTCTAATGCTCGTCCAGAAAGATTCTTACAACTTGCAGCTGAATGGAATATGGTTGTGGCCAACCTTACTACTCCGGCCAACATGTTTCATATTATGCGCCGGCAAGTAAAGTGGGATTTTAGAAAGCCACTTATTATCTTCACTCCTAAATCTCTGCTTCGTCATCCTGAGTGTGTTTCAACGAAAAAAGATTTCATTGAAGGCAGCTTCCAGGAAATTATTGATGATACATACGTGAGTGCCAAAGACGTGAAACGCGTTTTGATGTGCACAGGTAAGGTTTACTACGATCTTAAAGCGAAACAGCAAAAAGATAAGCGCAAAGATGTGGCCATTGTTCGTCTTGAGCAGCTCTATCCTATGCCTGAAGAGCAAACATTTAAGCTCATCGAAAAATACAAAGGTGCTGAGCACGTTTGGGTCCAAGAAGAGCCAAAAAACATGGGCGCATTCACTTTCCTTCGTCGCTACACTCAGTTTGATGATTTCAAACTGATCGCGCGAAAATCTTCTGCCTCTCCTGCCACTGGATACGCCAGTGTTCATACTCAAGAGCAGTTAAAGATTGTGAACAGTGCCTTTGCCGAAAAAATTGAATCAGTTTAAAAGTTAAAAGGATAATTTTATGGTTGATGTAAAAGTTCCCAGTGTTGGTGAGTCTATCAGCGAAGTTACCATCGGTAGCTGGACTAAAAAAGATGGAGACATGGTTAAGTTAGATGAAGTCATCTGTATGATTGAATCTGATAAAGCTTCACTTGAAATCTCTGCTCCCAAAGCAGGGAAGCTTAAAATCTTCAGTAAAGAAGGCGACACTGTTGCCATCGGTTTTAAAATTGCTGAAGTGGATGAGACCGCATCTGGGGGAGCTTCAGCTCAAGAAGTAAAACCCGCAGCTCAAGAAGCTCCTACCCCTAAAGCTGAAGTAGCTGGAGACAAAAATTTTCCCTCTCCTGCTGCTGCAAAAATTCTCGCCGAAAAAGGTGTGGATGCTGCTGGTGTGACAGGTTCTGGAAAAGATGGCCGCATCACTAAAGCTGATGCTCAAGGTGCCCAGGCCACTGCGGTTTCAGCTCCTGTGACTGGAGATTCTGAACTTAAATCTCTCGCTCATCAAACCATGTCCAATTCCTTATCGCGAGAAATTAAGCGCGAGAAAATGTCGGGTTTACGCAAAACAATCGCAACCCGCCTAGTGAATGCAAAAAACACCACGGCCATGCTCACAACTTTTAATGAAGTTGATATGAGTGCGGTCATGGAGATGAGAAAAAAACACAAAGATAGTTTCAAAGAAAAACACGGCGTGGGCCTGGGCTTTATGAGCTTCTTCACCAAAGCTGTCTGTATTGCTCTTAAACAGTATCCAGCAGTAAATGCCATGATTGATGGAACTGAAATTGTTTATCACAACTATGCTGATGTAGGTGTGGCCGTATCTACTCCTCGAGGACTGGTTGTTCCAGTTATCCGTAATGCTGAAGGTATGAGCATGGCCCAGATAGAATCAAAGATTGTGGAACTCGCAGGACGTGCGCGTGACGGAAAACTCTCAATCGAGGAAATGCAAAACGGAACCTTCACCATCACTAACGGTGGAACGTTCGGCTCTATGCTCTCAACTCCAATTTTGAATGCTCCTCAGTCGGCCATTCTAGGCATGCACAACATTGTTGAGCGTCCTGTGGCCGTAAATGGCCAAGTAGTGATTCGTCCTATTATGTATGTGGCCCTTTCTTATGATCACCGAATTATTGATGGTCGTGAGTCCGTGTCGTTTTTGAAAGCTGTGAAAGAGATGCTAGAAGATCCTTCACGTATGCTTTTAGACGTTTAATTTTTTAAGGAATATTCAATGGAACAGTTTGATCTTGTTGTTATTGGTTCAGGTCCTGGCGGATACATCGCTGCCATTCGCGCTTCTCAGTTAAAAATGAAGGTGGCAATCGTTGAGCGCTATAAAACCCTGGGTGGCACTTGCTTAAACGTAGGATGCATTCCTTCTAAGGCCTGGCTGGATTCCTCTGAAAAATATCACGAGTCAGTTCATACTTTTGCGAGCCACGGAATTGAAACAGGTGACATCAAACTCAATTCAAAAAAAATGAATGAGCGCGTATCAAAAGTTGTTGAAGGGATTACTGGTGGGGTTGCATATCTCATGAAGAAAAACAAAATCACGGTGATTCAAGGTCACGGAACTTTCAAAGATAAAAATACTCTGACGGTTAATGGCCAGGATGTTTCTTTTAAAAATTGCATTATTGCTACGGGATCAAAACCCTCAAACCTGCCTGGTGTGACTCAAGATAAAGAACGCATTATCAGTTCCACTGAAGCCCTGAAACTTGAAGTGGTCCCAAAACATCTCATTGTTATTGGTGGGGGAGTTATTGGACTTGAACTCGGAAGTGTGTTCAGGCGTTTAGGAGCAAAAGTATCAGTAGTTGAATATGCTGACTCTTGTATCTCTACCATGGATGCAGATCTTGGAAAAGAATTACAAAAAGTCCTTACCAAAGACGGTATGGAATTTCATATGGGTCATGGTGTAACTGCAGTTTCTCGCTCTGGAAATGAAGTGACAGTGAAGGCCAAAAATAAAGCTGATAACAAAGAAATGGAACTCAAAGGTGATTATTGCCTCGTGGCTGTAGGCCGCAGGCCCTATACTGATAACCTGGGTCTAGAAAACGCAGGTCTTAAAGTTGATGAGCGCGGAAGAATTCCTGTTAATGCTCATTTGCAAACCGCAGTTCCTCATATCTACGCCATTGGAGATGTTATCCAAGGAGCGATGCTCGCTCACAAAGCTGAAGAAGAAGGCGTGTGTGCTGCGGAATTTATGGCGGGCCAGAAACCTCACATCAACTATAATTTAATTCCTGGTGTGGTCTACACTTGGCCTGAAGTGGCCGGTGTGGGTGCCACTGAACAAGAATTAAAAACTAAAGGTGTTGAATACAAAGTTGGAAAATTTCCTTTTTTGGCCTTAGGCCGTGCCGTGGCTTCAGCTGAGAAAAATGGTTTTGTAAAAGTTCTCGCTGATAAAAAAACCGATGAAATCTTGGGCGTTCATATGATCGGACCTCGCACTGCAGATATGATCGCCGAAGCGGTTTTAGCTATGGAATTCCGTGCTTCTGCCGAAGATGTAGGTCGAACTTCTCACGCTCATCCGACGTACAGTGAAGGCTTCAAGGAAGCTTGTCTGGCCGCTACAGAGAACCGGGCCCTCAATATCTAATTTGAATTAATGTTTTATTAATTGAGTTCATTCTTCGAATTTGCTGCATATTGCTTTAATTTCGGAGAATGAATTTAAAACATCTCACAGATCAAGTCTTACTCATCGACACCAAAAAACTAAGCATACAAGAACGCAAACTCACCGTTCAGATCCTGCACCATCTTAAAGAAATTGACCGCCGAAAACTTTATTCAGATATGAGGTTCTCAAGCTTATTCGAATATTGCGTCAAAGAATTAGGTTACTCGGAATCCAGTGCTCTCCGAAGGATTACCGCTGCTCGTTTACTTAAAGATCATCCACAGATAGAATCAAAAATTCAAGACGGATCCTTAAGTCTGACAAATCTAACAAGGGCCAATCAGTTTTTTCGAAGCCATGAGAGCAATTTAGAGGAGAAAAAAGATATGCTTACAAAAATCGAAGGTCTCTCTTCTAAAGATTGCGAAAGGAAGCTCTTTGAATTTAACCACACAGTACTCCCAGTGAAAGAAACCCAGAAAAGAATTTCACCAACGCATTCTAGGATGACTGTCGTTCTGAGTGATAAGACACTTGAGCGTCTAGAAGAAATTAAATCTCTTTTGAATCGAACATACTCAATGGATGCACTCATTTCAATGATGGCCGAGAAAACAATTTTATCATTGAAGACTAATAAATTCAAAACCTTAAAGTCACCTCCACCGGTGGAGGTAGCTACAAAAAGAATTTCAAATTCAGTTAAACGCGAAATCTATTTGAGAGATAGGAAATGCGTAATTTGCGGCGGTATTCACCGACTTAATTATGATCATAGAATACCTAAATCTCTAGGGGGCCTTAATACTATAGATAATCTCAGGATTCTTTGTTCAAATTGCAATCAGCGAGCGCGAATTAGAGCTAAACTTTAAGCTGCTTTTGACAGAGGAGTTTTCTTCTCTTCCACAAACGCTTTCAATTTATCTGCCTCATCCACAAAGTAAAATTTAAACTTCTGGTTTCGACATACAATGGTGAGTCTAGAAAATGAACTCGAAGATACTGCGTGTTCAATAGAAACAATTTCAGAATAAAAAACCACAGTTTTATTCCCTAAGAAATTGATCTCAAATTTATCTTCAAAAAATTCCACCTGATGTTTGGTATCGTAAATCACAAATCCCATAATCAAAGAAACCAAGCAAAACCCCAGAAACATCAAACTCAACGTCCCAATAGGTGTGTTCATCTGATTGATCACGTAGCACTGAATCGCGTATCCCATCACAATCAGAGGGACAACTTTTACCATGTGATCTAGA
>CAMDDI010000001.1 GCA_945890905.1 Bacteriovorax stolpii | reverse complement strand
TGGCTCCCTAGGGAGCCATTTTTATTCGATTTTAAATTCGCACTTAAGAGGCTCACGACCCTCGAGTTCAATTTCCAGAGATTTTGATTTTCGTTTCAAATGCAGAACCTGATCCATTGATCTGAGTGTGACATTGTCAGAGTTTTCTGGAGTGATACTGGTGTCGTTAAAGTAATACAAATAATACTCACGGTCCTTCACTTTCACCGAATTATTTTGAGTCATGCGTCCCCAGATTGAGCGGACAGCAGTTTCTGGATCTGTGAGCACCCCAATTTTCTTAACGATGATTGTTGTGTTGTTAAAGATTTCTCCATGGGTGTAGTTAAATTCAAAGCTGCAGCCCTGGCGATTTTCAAATTTATAGGCCGTTAGGTAATCAACTGTTGGGCGACCATCCCGGATGATCTCTAGGTCTGTGGTAATGGGGTCAGGCAATCTTAAGTGACCAGGTATATCGATAATGGTCTGAGCTAAGACTGATGAAATAGATAGAAAGGTGAATAGGAGAATTAAAGTTTTCATCAACCTATCTTATCTAGGTTCAAAGCTTGTGGGTAATTTTTGGAAATATTTTTAGGGTGTCTAGAATATGAACACCCTTAAAAAGAGAGAGCTACTTGATGAGTTTTTCAGAGGCGTCGAGAACTGATTCTAAGATGTTGCCCATGTATTCGTAATTTAGACGCTCATCCATTACGTCACAGCGGGCGTGATAGCAAGGATCTGCGTCCCCTCCGAAGAAGTTCTCTGAGATCACCACGGCTGGAATTTTTTTGCGCCAAAACGAAGCGTGATCACTGCGATCAGTACAAGTTTTCACCACGTGAAGGGGAAGGCTTAAGCTTTGAATGGAATCAAGAATGCTTTGTGTAAGAAATAAAGAATTTGCCTTTGAGCAATCGATGACATGAAATGCACCATCACGACGGGAGTTAACCCCCATCATTTCAAAGTTAATATTTCCAATCACATTATCCCGGTCTGAAATAGTGGCCACGTAAGCGTCTGAGCCCACAAGACCCACTTCTTCACGGTCAAATCCTAAGATGCGAATAGTAGATGCATAATTTTTAGCCGCCATAACTTTGGCCACGGCCAGAAGTCCTACTGATCCAGTGCCGTTATCATTTGTTCCGTGATTTCCTACAGAGTCGATATGAGAAGAGAGGATAAGAACTTTTTGAGGAGTTTTATTGCCCTGCTTTTCAGCAATAAAGTTTGTTCCACTACCAAATGGTTGCATGCTCACTTTGAAGCCCAGTTTTTCATACTCAGCTCGCAACACTTGGCGGGCCAAATCTAGATTCTTTTGAGATTTTCTTTCCGCAATATTCATCGTGAATTGAGTGAGCTTTTCTTTGAAGAAATTCATATCTACACGAGGGGCCTGAGTGCGCGGGATGATCATGCTTTTCTGAACTCCAGGCAGTACGTACTCCACTGAGAGGTAGGCTTGATAGTCTTGTCTCCAGTCATGATCTTCATGAGCAAAAGAATTTAATGAGATCAGAAGAAGTGATGAAGCAAGAAGTGTTTTCATTATTGATAGACCCTTAAGTTCTTGGACGTGTCGCACTTTGGAAGGTGCAATGGCTTTGAGTCTATGATGAGAGCTTCACTTTGGGAAACCCCAGTGAAGAATTTTTAGGTTCATTGGGGGTGGAATCGTTAACAAATAAGTTGATGAAATTAGAATAGAAGACGGCTTCCGCCGCTCTTGCTTAAGGAGGCCATCTGGGAATTGTCGGTGGATAAGAGAGTTCAAAGATCTTCTCTAAAAAGAGAGGGGCGGTTTCATCGCCCCTCTCTTTTCGTACCCTTGTGAGGCACCACTATTGTTGATATCGGCAGGGGAAACATTTGTCGCTGGCGAGGAGCGAGGAACCTCGCTGTTGTTCACACCAGGACCACAGTCTGCTTGACCACCTTGCTGCTGCCCGAAGAAGGGCTGTATTCCGTAAAGTTGCTGGCCATAGGGACCATACGGTCCGAAACCAAGCGGCTGAAACAACCGTCGTCTGTTGGCGATTTCCTGGGCCTGTGCTTTCCGGAAGCCCTCGTGGAACATATTGGCTTTTCCGACGTAATCATCGTCAGCGCGGCGGCACTTGTATAAATCAGATCCAAGGATGGCGCGTTGTGTGCCCATCACTCGTTGAGTAAGACCCGGGAACGCCTGAGTGCAGGTTTCTTGCCAGGCGGCTCGCATAGCACTTATGAATTCTTCTCCAAAAGCATTTGAACGGCAAAGGCCAGTTAGCCGGATATCAAAAGCGTTCGCGAAACTTAAAACACCTTGCTGGCTCATGCCAGCGTTACGGGCCGTGTTGGCATGAAATTTTAGCTGGATTCCTTGTGCGGGATCCGTGTCCCCAGGAAGGCTGTTGAGCATTTCGCAGGTAGCTTCCTTCGAGTAAACTTCCGGATTGATAAAACTCTCCGACCACGCCGGTGCGCTGACGATTACAAGGGCCAGGGCAATGCACTTTTTCATTTCTACCTCCTAATAATTAAATCACAGTGGCTTATCGGGTGTGACAGTCACCCTCTTGAAAAAATAAATCAGTCTTCCTGCGATTCTTTGAACTTGCGGATACATTCAGAGCCTTCTGAAGCTGGAAATTTGGTGGTGTTTAAGGAGTATTCAAAATGTCTATATTTTAGGCACTTATGTCTCTTAAAAGGCCTAAAACTTGGCTCCCAAGTTGCAAATAAGGGCATATGAAAATTTTCTTACTCGCCTTATCCCTTTCCCTTAGTGTCCAGGCAGCTCCGGAGGCGTCACGGTTTGTATCCGTGAATACCTCTATTTTGAGCTCTCTTAGAGGGATATTTCAGCGTCCAGGAAAGATTAAGCATGCTGATGCTGAGAAAACAGTGATGGAATTATCGGCCCGAGAAACTGAAACTCTCTCGGGAGCAATTCATCAAAACTTAAACCGATGTGGGGGATTTATTTCCCACGATACCCTGGCCGAAGCTCTAACTCCCAGAAGATTTTCTTTTTTTAATCGTCGTGCACCCATTGATTATTCTATTTCTAAAACTTCTGTTCTTCGTTCCATGGTGACCCAAGTTTCTGAAGTTAATATCCGCCGCACCATCATTGATCTCTCTTCATTTGAAACCCGCTTCTATAAGTCTGATGATGGAGCGAGGACTTCGGAGCTTGTGTTTAATAAGTGGAAAGATCTCTCACGGGGCCGCTCAGATATTAGAGTGGACTATTTTGTGCATCAAAATTTTAATCAGCCTTCAGTTATTGTGACAGTACGCGGATCTGAAACTCCCAATGAAATTGTTATTCTTGGGGGACACTTGGATTCAATCTCTTCAACCGGTGAAGCTCCAGGGGCCGACGATAATGCATCTGGTATAGGTGCGGTCTCTGAAGTTTTGCGCTTAATTGTTAATCATTCCCATCGTCCTAAGAAGACGATTCAATTTATTGCATACGCTGCTGAAGAAGTTGGCTTACTCGGATCAAACGAAATTGCGAAGAGCTATAAGAAAGCCCGCAGAAATGTTGTAGGGGTGTTGCAGCTCGATATGACGCTATTTAAGGGCACTAGCAATAAAGATATCGTGCTTATTTCAGATTATACCAATAGAGCTCAGAATGAATTTTTAGGGAAACTCATTGATGAATACGTCAAAGTTCCTTGGGGCTATTCTCGCTGTGGATACGGCTGTTCGGATCACGCTGCTTGGGATGCTCAAGGGTATCCTGCTTCGTTTTCATTTGAGTCTGCGTTTGATGACCACAATCCTCATATTCATACGCCTCAAGATACCCTGGAGAATGCTGGTGGAGACGCCCGGCACTCGGTGAAGTTTGCCAAGCTCGCACTGGCATTTGTGGTTGAGCTGGCCAAGTAACATTTCTATTTGTAGACGTGACATTCCTATTGTCATGAGTGCGTTCTGTCATGACTTCTTTATCACTGGTGATTAATTCGTTTTAGTTGTACTGAATAGATAAGCTCGATGTCCCATCCTGTGCTTTATTAAGCACAAGATTCACCGGCAAGGCCTGAGTCAGTGGCTTAATATGAGAAATAATCCCCACCATGAGGCCTCGAGTTTGAATCTGATTGAGCATATCAAGCACATCTTCTAAAGAATCCTGATCGAGAGTTCCGAAACCTTCATCAATAAAGAGTGTATCAATTTCTGCTTGTCCTCGGGTCATCTCAGCTAAGGCAAGGGCCATGGCCAGAGACACCATAAAAGTTTCCCCACCTGACAAAGTAGAAACTTTTCTCGTTTCGCCTTCTTTGTATTTATCCAGTACATAAAATTCAGGACTCATTTTGCGCCGAGAGCCGTGAATAATCTCATATCTACCCTGACAGAGTTTCTGTAGTTCATCATTGGTTTGGGCGATGAGGTTTTCTTCCACTAAAGATAGGACGAAGGCCCGCAACTCATCTTTACCTAAAACTTCATATAAGCGCTCGAGGCGATCAAGCTGATTTTTAAGATCAGAATTTTTAAGCTCCAGTAAAGTAATCTTATCTTGTCGCTTTTCCCAGTCTTCGAGACGGGCCATGACTTGAGCAAGATTTTTGCGAGTATTAAGAGTGAGCTCTTTTAAGAATTCTTTTTCGGTGAGGAGAAGTTCTTTGAGTGGCACAAATAGTTCGCTGGGACTTTTTAAATCCAGAGTGAGGGAGTTAAGTGTTGAGGTAAGAAGACTGAGGCTCTCTTTGAGCGATGGAAGTTTAATTTCGGCCGCAAGTTTTAATTCATCTTTGGCCTTAATGAATCCGAGCTCAAAGTCTCTTAAGAGTTCTTCAGCAGATCTTAAGCGGCTGGAGATTTCAGTATGGGCCAGATCCTGCTTCTTAAGATCTTGGTTCTTGATCAGCCAGTCTTCATTGAGAGCTTTAAGAGATTGGGCCATCTCACTAAGGAGAGCTGATGCTTTTTTACCCGCAAGCTCTTGGACCAAGTGAGTGTAGAGTTTTTGAATTTTGGCTTCCAGATCTTTTTGATCTGATAGGAGCTGAGTCTGCTCAGCCTTAACTTTTTGCTCCTCGCGAGTCAGTAGTTCTTTTTCATGGGCGACTTTGGAGAGTTCATTATCAAGAGCTTCAATATCAAGCATAAGCTTAAGTTCAGTTTTAAGTTTTTGGATAAGCTCCTTACTCAAAGTGTCCGGGATAAGCTTTTTCATAGGAGCTGAGAGTTTAGAAATCTCAATAGTCATATTTTTCAATTCTTGAGTTTTAAGAGTCACTTCCTGGCGAATAACTCCGAAACCTTCACGGGCCCGGGCCAACTCTACCTCAAGCTTCAACTCATCAGTCTTGAGACTTTCAACTTCCCAGATCTCTTTTTCCTTCTGAGAGATTATTTTATCTAAGTCGGACATAGAGCTTATGACAAGGCCCAGAAAGGGTGCGAGATTTTTAAGATCAGTCTCTTTTTTATTTAGAGAGTCTTTTAGGGACTTCACTTGCGACTCGGCCAATTTTATTTCTTCCTGATTCTGCATCAAGAGGCGGCTGAGTTCAGCAAAACGCTCTTTTTGTTTGATCAAATCTGTTTGTGAGATCTTCTTTTTTAGCTCTTCCCACTTAGTCGAACTCAGCGGCGTTTCACACACAGGACAAGTCTCAGATGAAGAGACAGATGGGTGAGTTCTACAAATGGCCACTGCACTCATAAGTTCACTTAAGCTTAAAGTGGTCTCAATAGGTAGGGCTTCGGATTCAAATTTTGTTCTATCTAGTCCCAGAGATTTTATCTTTTCTTCAATCTTTTGAAGATCAATCTTAAGAGCCTCTAGGCTCAGTTTTAATTCTTGGGCCTTAATCTCTGCTCTCTGCTTATTTTCAATTTGTGGCAGAAGCTCATTCTTCTTAACCAGAAGGCTCGCCAGTTCAGTCTTCGCTTCAGTAGGAAATTTGGCGATTTTTTCTTGGAGAACTTTGAGATCAGTGGCCTTCTCTTTACCGCTGGATTCAAGTTCACTGAGTCTTAAGTTCTTTGATTTTAGAACTTCATCCAAAGAATTCTGATCTTGAAACAGATCAAATAATTCATCTAGTCCTCTGCGGTGAGCTTTTAGCTCTTCTAAGGGAAGAGTTAACTTTTGAACCACGGCTCTTTTGCTTAAATCAACTTGATTTTCTCTAATCTTAAGTGCATCCCCAGATTTTTGCTGATTTTGAATTTGCTCCGCGAGTGTTAAGAGTTTCTTCTCCATCGCACTCATTACATCTCGATGGCCTAAAAGAGCTTCCTCAGATTTAAGAAGTTCTTCTAGCCTAGGGCGCTCCTTTTCTTGAATTCGAGTGGCCTCTTGAAGCAAATCCTGTGCATTTTGTGTCTTAAGCAGGCTTTCGTTGCGAATCTTTGTCTGTTGATTCATCTCCTGTTTAATGAGCTCCATTTTCTTTTGATTGGACTCAAATTTTGCATGATAACTAAACAGAGTCTCAAAATTAGAATTCATGGAGAGAACCCTATTCTCCCAAGTATCATGAAAATCTAGCTCCGCTTTGAGTCTGGCCTTATCAACTACAAGATCTTCACCGCGAAGCCCATCACCCTTAAGAGTTCCGAGCTCAATATCAAGATCATTTTTTTGTTTCTGGTAAGCATCTAGTTCAAGTTTGAGCTCACGACTTAAACTCTCCAGCATCTCTCCTGAGTAGAGCTTCTCTAAGATATCTTTTCTCTCGGTAAAGGTGCTCATCAAGAATTTAGCAAATTCACCCTGGTTTAAGATGATGCATTTACAAAATTGGTCAAAATCAAGATTCAGGATCTCATCAACTTTTAGAGAAGAGATATTTTTTGGAGAATCAAAATGATCTCCCTCAAGTAGATACAAGTCCCGCGTAGGAGACTGAACAGTGGAGTAGAGTTCCCCATTTTGTTTGCGGACTCTGGCCTTCCAGAAGGCGAGATAGTTTTTTCCCTTCACTTGGAAGATAAGCTCAATTAGCCCTTCTTTTTCCCCTAGTGTGACTACATCAATTTGATTCACATTTTTTTTAAATATTTGACCGTAGAGGGCAAGCCCCAGGCAATTGAGGATGGTGGATTTTCCAGAACCTGTTTCCCCAGTAATCGCAAAGAGCGGACTTTGATTTTGAATGTCAGCAAAGTTAATGACGTGTTCACCTTTAAGGGAGGCGATATTTTTTATTTTAAGTTTGAGAAGTCGCATGACGTGCCTTCTCAAGGAGGTTTTTAAAATCGTCTTTTAGCTCGTGAGGAACTTCCGGAGAGTCAGGGTACTTGGTTTTATAAAATTCTTCAAAGAGCTCTAGAGGGGAGAGTTCAAAGAGCTTCTCATGGCGCTTCTCACTTCGCTCGGCTTGAGAGTAGAAAGGAAGATAACTCAGTAATTCCATACCCTGCTTTTCTAACTGATCTTTTATTTCATCAATCAAACCCACTCTGGGAGCAGTGAGAGTGATTTGAACTTCTACCATGGAAGTCAGGGGGGTTTTAGCTTCCAATGCCGCCATTTTGGCCTTCCAATCCGACTCAGAGACCTTGAGAATATGTAAGGCCCGAGAGAGAGGAATACTTAATAACTCAGAATTCATTTTGCCATTTTTAAGTTCGATAATGATGACTGATTTTGACTTTGTTTCAGAAAAGCGCAGAGGAATTGGAGAGCCTGAGTAATAACTCTGATCACTTATTTTTTGAGGTTTATGAATGTGACCCAAGGCCACATAGTCAAAACTCTTGATCACCTCAACGGGAATAGATTCAACCCCTGAAAGCGAGATAACCTGTTCAGAACCAGCAGCTTCATACATTCCGGCCAAATGATGAAGCATGAGAAGTTGCGGATGAGTCTTTATTTTGGTCACGTATTTTTTCAAAGCGACTAGAGCATCACCCTCGCCCTGAGGCAGAAGTTCATAAGAGCGAAAAAAAGGAATAGCACAAATCTCTAAGACTTCTCCTTCTTTTTCAATTTTTATCCAATGATCCTCATGATTAGGAGAAAGTTTTCCCCAGACTTTAATTCGATGAGGAGAGAGCAGCTTGGATGGGGCTTCCAGAAGCAGTCCTGAATCATGATTTCCGGCAATGATGAATGTTTCAGTTTTTGTTTCGGTGGATACTCGATGCAGAAATTCGTAGAAGACCTCTAAGCTTTGATGAGGGGGAGTAGGAACGTCAAAAACATCTCCCGCGATTAAGAGTACATCGATTTTTTTTTCAATCAAAGTTTGGATGAGCCAATTAAGAAAATGCTGATGTTCAGGACCACGGTCTAGTTTGAAGAGACGTTTTCCTAAGTGCCAGTCGGAAGTATGCAGGATCCTCATAGACTACCGAGGAGGACGATTTCGTCCTTGATTATTTTGCTGAGGACGGTTCTGATTTGGATTTGGTCCACGATTGGGATTATTGTTCTGACCTTGATTTCTATTGGGCTGAGTATGTTGCCGATTGTTCTGATTAGTATCAGGGCGACCGCGATTATTGTCGTTTCTCTGACCCTGGTCACGATTCTGCTGATGTGGTCTCTGGCCCCCACGATTACTGTAACGGTCCTGCGGGTTATTCATATTAGAGGAAACAAGTGAATCATCATCATCAGGCAACATCTCATCTTCATCCATCTTGTACATGATTTCTTCTTCATCATCGAAAGTTTTCACTTCGCGCGGCTTATCTGATTCAGGTTCATGTAAATCAGGAAGAGAAATATTCAGAGATTTTTCACCAAAAAGAGATTCAAAAATAGCATCGGCATAATTCTTTGCAGGTTCTTTGTAAGCTTTAACTTCAGCTTCAAAAGCTTTCACTTTCGCGTCTTCTGCTTCATCCATGCCGATAATTTTATGAGTCTCATCAGAAATAGATTCAAATTCATTCGGGAAATTCGCTGCTTCTTTATCAAGTGTGTCTTTATACTGATCAACTGTGTAGCGACGACGAGTCCCACGGTTAGTCATCATCACAAATTGTTCTGATAATAAATGCAAACGGTCTACCCGGCCCATATCTCCATTTTTAGTTGAGATATAATCTCCTTCTCGAGGAAGGCGGGCACGTTTTTCACGGTAAACATCATCTTCGTACTGCAAGCAGCACTTGAGTTGTCCGCAAACACCATTGAGTTTTGAAAAGTTAAGAGTGAGATCTTGATTCTTGGCCATCTTAATACCAACGTTTCCATATTTAGTGAGAAACGAAGAGCAGCAGAGTTCTCTTCCACAGGGACCAATTCCTCCTACAGCGGCAGAACGGTCTCGGACAGAAATTTGGCGAAGTTCGATGCGAGTTTTCAGGCGGTTCACAAGTTCTTTGACAAGATCTCGGAAATCCACCCGGGCCGGAGCAATAAAGTAAAACACCGCTTTTTTACCAAAGGAAGTGAACTCAACGTGAGTCAAGTGCATATCCAAACGATAAGATTCGATGAGGTCGTTGCAAATATTTTCGGCGTTTTTCTGCTGATGATAAGCGGCAATGTCTTTAACAATGTCTTCTTCCGTGGCGACTTTAGAGATACTGCGCACAGGCAACATACTTTTATTGAATGGAACATCATAAGGAAATGAGTTCACATATCCTACTGCCATCCCGCGATCGGACATGGCCACAACCTTCTGGCCGTACTCAATAATTCGTTTACCAATGAGAAATGAAAAGGAACGCGAGTTTCCAGGGAAGCGTACCCGGACAAAACGAAGGATTTGGCCTTCTTTAAATCTGGATTCTTCTTCTCTGTCTGCTTTCTCTTCAGAAGATTCTTCTTCGAAAGATTCTGAAGATTGGTCTTCAGAAATTATAGGTCCCGCTGGTCGAGGAAGTTTTTCCTCGTCTGCGTTTTGCTCTATGGTCATTGGTCTATCTTGTGAGAATTTCTGTGGGATGTCAACGCTTGCGAGGCAGAACGTGATCTTTAAGATGGCCAAAAAACAAGGTCCATTTTGTTGCAGTAGGTTGATGGAAGATTTCCATCTCTTGATAAGTCTTAATCCAATTTTCTAACGCAAGCTTTGACGCCACGACATCAATTTGTTCTGACTCCCAACAAATGAGCTGATCCATCCAGAATCTCAGATCTCTCTCATCTCGGGAGTAAGTCTCAAGAAATTGTGAGAGAGAATAATTCTGCGTGGCATTTAAAAATTCATTCCATTCCCCAGAGTCTAAAACCTGAGGTGTTGAAGGAAGGCGAAGATGAATAGCACGAGAGTGAATGGTATCCAGAAGTTTTTGACCAGTTGGGTTGAGAAGGAAGATAGTACTCATACCCTGTGGCTCTTCCAAGAGCTTAAGCCACTTATTGGCCACCACTGGAGTCATGCGATGAGCTTCAGTGATGATGGCAAATTTTCTTTTGCTTTGAACGGCCCTGAATTCAAAAAAACGGGAAAAAGCTTCGGCCTCTTCGACTTTAAAGGATGAGTTTTCCTTTTTTTCAGTAGAAGGAAGATTTCCCAAAACATAAACATCGGGATGATCCATCAGATGCACAAGAGACTGTTTATGACCTTCAACTTCTTGATAATAACTTTTGATAAATTGATGAACAAAATCTACCAAATTTTTTTGAGCTTCTTCAAAAGGAGCTGAGCTCTCAACAATATAAAAATGAGCGAGTTCCTGTTTTTTAGCTTTAGTAATAAGGATGTCGTGCAAATTCATGAGAGCAGCCGCTTAAGATCATGATGGATTTTTTCAGTAATGGAGGCCACAGTTCCTGAGCCGTCAATTTTTAAAATTCTCTCGGGGAAAAGCTCTGCGACCTCGCGGTATCCATCCAAAAGATTTTGATAAAATTCTTGTTTTTGAGATTCAAAATAGTCTTTCTTATTTCCTCGAGTGAGTTGTCTCTGCATGGAGGTTTCCAGATCTATATCGAGAAAATAAGTGCGGTGAGGAAGAAGATTTAGAGGATCATGGCGATGAAGTTCTAAAATGGTGGAGTAGCCTAACCTGCGTGCCTTGCCCTGGTAGGCCAGAGTGCTATCTATGTAGCGGTCTAAAATGACCACCGATCCGGGTTGGAGCAAAAAGGGGAGAATCTTTTCATTGAGAAGTTGAGCGCGGGAAGCAAGAAAGAGGTGACATTCGGCCAAGGGATGCAAGGGGGCTTCACTGCCAAGGATAGCTTCCCGGAGCTTTTCTCCAAAAGTGGTTCCCCCTGGCTCACGTAGAGTCAGGCAGCGCAAACCCTTTGAGGTCACATAGTCTTCTAAGGCCTTAATCTGAGTAGTTTTGCCCGAGCCTTCAATTCCTTCTAAGGAAAAAAAGAAGCTGCCGGGAGTTTCTGGAGTTCGATAACTTTTCTTGAGTTCTTGGATGGTATTCACTCCGACGATTATAGGCCCCAAATGGCCTGGGTGGCCAGATTAGAAGTCTGAGACTTCTTCAATAATGGGCTGTTCTTGAGAAGGTACGACTTCTGTTACGGGCTGAGCAACTCCATTCATGGCCGCATCAAGAGATTGGCCGTCGTCTGGATTTCCCACCATCACTTGTTCTTCTGGCTGAGGGGCAACTTCTTGGTTATCAAAAATCTGCTCATGTTGAGGATCATTTTCTTGAATATCATGATGAGTTTCAATATGAGTCGGGTAAACACTATCTGAATAAGACGGCTGAGTCAGACTTGAGCGTCCCGGATGATGATTCATGGGTGCTACACTTGATGGTTGTCTCATCGCTGGGGCCGCCTGAACACCTGCTGCCATTGGGCGGGCATAGAAAGGCTTATCAGTAGAATCATCCACAAATAACGGAGCATCCTGAGAAGGAGTAAAAATATAGTAGCCGGATAAAACCATAGTCAAAATACCCGCTAAGGCACTGGGAACTGCCCAGCGAAGAGAGCGGCTGACTTCAGTTTCCTCGAGAGTTTCAAGGGAGATTTCATCAATTTTAAGCACTACGATTTGAGTTGTTCTCTGGCCCAGGTAGGCCATGCTAGAGATATCTTTTTTGTTGGTTTTGCGGGAGTCCACTTCCATCTTTTCAAGAAGCTTAATTTTGGCCTTATTGAAATTGGCCTCAGTTGGAGCACTAGGAAGTTCTTTGGCGTCGTGAAGCCGATGAGCAAATTCTTCCACATGATAAATTTTCTGCCAGTTATCTCCCTCATCTACCGAAAGAGAATCTGTGAGAGAAAGTTTACCGAGTTCAATCTTCTTATTAATCTCTTTGAGAGTGAATGGAAGTGAGATCTGGCCTTCAACCAAGATCCAGAACATTTTCTCTTTGATGATCTCAGCTTCTGGTTGCTTGAATTCGATATTCTTAAAGGTGTCTACTTCTAGAAAAGGGACCCATTTAAGATCGTTCATCAAGGTAATCTGGGCCGCAACAAATTGATCGGGATTTTCAGAAGCATAATGCTTAATGGAGAGGGTTTCAAAAGGTCCAAAAACCTCTGAACCAACCTTGATCATCCATAGATTTTGCGCCTCAATCCCTAAAAGCTGGATTGTTTGGTCGCTCAATGATTTTAGATCTAAGGTTGACATGTGTTGCCCTTTACAGTGGAACTGATTACCTGATCGGCTTGCAGCGTTAAAATCTTTAAAAATATCCTCCTAAAACCCTTCGAATTTTGACTAACCCTGAGGCAAAGAGCATACTAGTCACCTAAGTCAAGGGAGTTACGTGGAAATGCTCGAGCGCACTACTCAGATAAAGAATCGATTTCTTCAATTCAAAGATTGGGAAGATCGCTACAAAGAGCTCATCGTTTTAGGCCGCGCCCTTGCGGACTATCCTGAAGATAAGCGTGATGAAAAATATAAAGTGAAGGGATGTCAGTCCCAAGTTTGGCTCTATCCCGAATTTAAAAATGGAAAAGTTTATTTTCACGGTGATTCAGATGCTGTTTTAGTCAAAGGCATTGTGGGGTTATTAGTGAGTGTATACTCCGATGCTACTCCCGATGAAATTCTTGCTACCAAACCTGATTTTTTAAAAGAAGTGGGAATCACTGAACACTTATCCATGAATCGCTCCAATGGTCTGCAGGCCATGATGAAGCAGATCCAAATGTATGCAGCGGTATATAAATCCCTGCAGAAGGTTCAATAATGTTAAGCCGACCACGCCGCAACCGTCGTCACGAAGTGATCCGCTCCATGGTGAGAGAATCTCACCTGAGTGCCGCCCATTTGATTGCACCTCTATTTGTGATCGAAGGAAAAGATAGCCGAATTCCCATTAAGTCCATGCCTGGGCAGAACCGCTTAACCATAGATCAATTGGTCAAAGAATCCCGTGAGCTTTTTGCTCTGGGAGTGAAGTGCGTTTCTCTATTTCCAGCTATTGATGACAAATTTAAAACTCCTGATGCCCGGGAAGCATTCAATCCTGAGGGGCTCAACGCTCGAGCTATTCGTGCGGTGAAAGAGGCCCTGCCAGATATGATGGTGATGGGGGATATTGCTCTTGATCCTTATTCAAGTGATGGGCACGACGGTTTAGTAGATTCTAAAACGGGCGAAATTTTAAATGATGCCACTCTAGAAGTTTTGGCCAAGCAAGCTCTGTGTGAGGCCCGCGCTGGTGCCGACATTATTGGTCCATCAGATATGATGGATGGACGAATTGGTTTTATTCGAAAAGCTCTGGATCAGGAAAATTTTCACAACACTCTCATCATGAGTTATTGCGCCAAGTACGCTTCTGGCTACTATGGCCCTTTTAGAGAAGCCTTAGATTCGGCACCAAAAAAGGGTGATAAAAAAACTTATCAAATGGATCCGGCCAATAGTACTGAGGCCCTGCGTGAAGCAAAACTCGATGAGGCAGAAGGTGCTGATATTCTCATGGTGAAGCCCGGTTTGCCTTACCTTGATATCATTTATCGCTTGAAACAAGCCTCTCATCTTCCTATTGCTGCTTACAATGTGAGTGGAGAGTACGCCATGGTGAAAGCTGCGGCCCAAAATGGTTGGATTGATAATGATAAAGTTATTTTAGAAACTCTCACATGCTTTCGCCGTGCGGGAGCTGATGTGATTCTCACTTATTTTGCCAAAGAAGCGGCAATACTCTTGGATCAATAATGAAGTGGATTCTTATTATATCACTTTTTTTCAACGTGCTTTTAGGCATTGGTTATTACCGTGAAAGCAGTAAGCCACCACTTGAGCGGATAGTGGTTGAAACCCATCAGGCACCCACTACTCCAGAAGTCACAGAGAAAAAAGTTTTGGTGAAAGATGCTGCAACTTCTGCAGCAGTTTCTAAGACGGCACCATCAGAAAAATCAACCGAAAAACCCTTTGTGGAATTTGACGATGTGGCAGTGGAGCAAATTGTTGAAAAAGTAAATAATGACCGCGAGCAGTTCTTACAAGAAGAACTGGCCCTGGCACCAGAGAATTTGAAAAAGATTGAAAAGATCAAAAAGAAATATTATCAAGAAGCTGACGTTCTCATGAAGAATATGCGCTACGGAGCAGATCCTACTATTGAGCAGAGGCGCCAATTAATTGAGCTTGAAGAGGCCAGAGAGTTTGAGTTTGCTGAAGCCTTGGGGCCTGAAAAATGGCAGAAGTTTAAGGCCTACCGGGAAGACTACAATCGAAAAAATATGAAGCGCCAAGAAACCGATCACGGTGTTTTCATTCCCATGGAACTATAAAATACCATGCATATTCTCCTTGTTCGCTTCTCCAGTATGGGTGACGTGGTTCTGCAAACGGCCACCATTAATTGGTTGCGAGCTTTTTTTGGCAAGGATTTAAGCCTCACGTTTTTGACCTCTGAAGAATTTGTAAGTCTCATTGATCATCATGAAGGTGTGCAAAAAGTTATTGGTTTTAACCGCCGCTCCGGTGAGAGCTGGAAGGATTTAACTAAAAAAATTGATTTGCTTCATGAAGAAAATCCTATTGATTTGATTTTAGATCTTCACGCCACTCTGAGATCATTTCGTCTACGCTGCTCTTACTGGACTATTCCCGCACTCACTGTGGATAAGCGGCGGTGGGAAAGATTTCTTCTCACTAAAATAAAGATCACAGCATTTAAGAAACTTTTTAACGCCAACATTTTTGGTCTCACCTTCCAGGTAGAGAGAATACTCAACGATTTTGAAGCAATCTTTGGAGACAACCGTGCCGTGAGAAGAACCCAGGAATTTCGCCGGGGTCCTCATCAGGAATTAACTTCCTTAGAGAAATTGGAAGCTTATAGTGTTGAAGGCCCATATATTGTGTTGGCACCTTCCGCTTCATTTTTTTATAAGCGCTGGCCCATTCAATCTTTTGTGACCTTGGCCCAAACTCTGCTGGAAAAAACCACTCAGAAGGTTGTGATCTTGGCCGGAAAAGATGATGATTTTTGCCAGGAGTTTAATAAAATAAATAATCCTCGGCTGATAAATCTTCAGGGTAAAACAAACCTTAAAGAATCCATGGCCATATTATCCCGCTCATCCCTCTCAATTGGAAATGATTCGGGAATGAATCATATTGCTGAAGCCTATGGAGTTCCCTGTGTCACTCTCTTTGGACCCACTGACCCTCGTTTTGGTTTTGCGCCTCATGGAAACAAATCTGTGACTCTTTCAAAAGAGCTTTACTGTAAGCCATGCTCCACTACGGGCAAAAAAGAGTGCTACCGTGACCGGCACTACTGTATGGAGATGATTTCACCCCAAGAAGTTTTGAGTTCGGCCTTAAAAATTTTGGAGATTCCATGAGTCTTCTTTTTTGGGGCGTCTATTTTCCCATACTTTTTATTTTGAGAACAATTCTCTATCCTTTTGTTTACTCACGCTGGACTTTTGAAAACAAAAATCTTTCAGAGACCGGTGCACGCTCCTTTGCGGAACAGAAACTCAAAGCAGATTTGTGTTTTGAGTTTTCCAGTGAAGGGGAGTATCAGCAGGTGGCAAGCCTGATTGATGATGCCTTAGTGATGAACAAAAAAATCGAACTGGTTTTTTTCTCTCCCAGTGTAGAGAAGGCCATAGTTGAATTGGCCAAAAAGTATCCGACCCAAATTCGCTACCTCCGCTATCCTCTTGTCACCTTTGGCCCATTTCATTCTTTTACTTCTTGGGTGACTGCTTCTGAGCTGGTGATGGTGAGATACGATCTATTTCCAGAATTTCTTTTGTGGGCAAGAAAGCCTGAAAATACTTTGAAGATGGTTTGGGTGAGTTTTAAAAAAGAAAAATTAAAAAATAAAAACATTTCTTGGATTAAAAATGAATTCTTAAAAGCCTCCAAGGTTGTGTTTTTTGCTTCTGAATCAGATAAGCTTTTTGGCCAGAATCTGGGATTTAAAGGGGAAGCCTATGACTTTCGGATGGAGCAGATTAGGCGCCGGATTCTTTTAAAAGATGAAAAGTTTGCTGTTCAATTTCCTCAATATCAAAAACTTAAAGCTCAGTGGGAAAACTATCCTCGGGATAAAAGACTGATCATGGGGAATGCCTGGCCAGCAGATCTGCCTCTGCTAAAAGATCTTCCGGCTGATTATTTTGTTTTGATTGTTCCTCATAAACTTGAGCCAGAAATTTTGAAGGCCTTTCACGAGGGCCTAAAAAGTATCAATCGTCATCCTTTGGAGATTCTCGGAGCAGAAGTGGGGACCAGTGATTCGATGATTTTAAATAAGAAAGGAGTTCTGTGTGAACTCTACGCTGACTTTGGTCGGGCCTACGTAGGCGGAGGCATGGGGGTGAGTGTTCACTCGCTGCTAGAACCTTTAGTGGCAGGATCCGAGTATTTAAGTTCAGGACCTGTTCATCACCGCTCAACAGAATATGATGTGGCACTTAGCCTAGGATCAATGACTGAAGTTAAAAATGCCCAGGATTTTAATCTTTGGCTCGGTTTAACTCTTCCTGAGTCAGCTGGGCATGATAAGATTAAACCAATTTTTGAGCGCTATCCATTAGCTAGAAAGGCCGTAATCTCATGTTGAAAAATCGCTACCAGGAAGTTCTGGTTGGTCTAAATTTAACTTCTCTGGTGAGAGGTCTGATTTCTCTTTCTCGCAAACGCTCCACTCTGTTGATTGGAGATCATCGCTTTGAAGCAGAGACATACCCTGCGAATTTTCTTTCAGAATTAGAAATTTTGGCCTTGCTTCGTTTGGGTAAAAAATATTCCATTCCAGAGCTGGAAGACCTTCGTCAGTTTCTTTCTCCAGGTTCTATGGAATTTGTGATGGGGGATGTGAGACTTAAAATTGGTCTGACTCCCTTTGAAAATTTGCGTGAACTTTTGCGCAAATTTCCTGAACTTACTGATAAAGCAGATCTTGGTACCATAACCCGTGAGGCAGCTGGCTTTGATCAGTATTTATTAGAAGAAATGAAGCGCTACGAAGCACTGGTCTATGAAGCGAGCCTCAGACCTAAGGGATTTCGCTTTGATCTTCAAGGACCTAAATGGTTTAAAGATGTTTATAAGCGCTTTGGGGAATTAATCAACCTTGAGTACGCCCAGTCTAAAGACTTAAAGTGGCACGGGCTTCTTCATCTACTGGGTCTTTCTGCGGAAGAAAAACTAAAAACAAAGCTCAGTCCCGAGGAGATTCCTTTCTACTTTTTCCGGCTTCTCTCTCCGCTTCATAGGCTGCATGATTTTCTACTGGTGACTCAGCTCAAGCGCAGACTTCTGCTCCTCGGCGGCGACTATAAAGAAAGTTCTGTTCAATATTGGCAGCTTTATGAGAAAAAATTTGAAAACCTACTCCTTGCAAGTTTTGAGGGAGTTATATCAGGAGAGAGAGTCCTCTTCTTTTCTCATTTTCCCGACGAAGTCCCTTTCGGGATTAAGTCTCCGTACCCATTGTTTAGAAAAAATCAAATGACTCCTTTTAAGAGGATGACTTCGCCATTTCCACCTACGAGTTTGACTTTTTTTACAGATTCTTCCCTCTTAGGATCCCTCATGCCTTACCGAGTATTGGCCCATGAAAATGAGATGGCCTACTACCAAACCCCTTACCCAGAGTTGCCGGGATCTAAAGCCGAATTCTATAATAAAGAGTTAGCTGCTGCCTTTGATGAAGACTCCCAACTTTTGCCTTTTGAAAAGCAGGCCTGTGCTCCTCAAGGGATTTTGAGTGTGACTCTTGATTTAAGAGAGCTCAGAGACTCCCGCAAGAGTGAGAATGCCGTACTTTTAAGATTACCCATGGAAATTGCCGAAGGAGAAGATGTGATTTCTGGCTTTGAGTATTGGGGCCCGTTCCGATACCGAAGTTTAGGTCTTCTGGCATTATTCTACGGAGTAGAGGGTGTTTAGAATTCTTAGATTCATTAAATCTCAAGGTGGCCAGACGGCGGTTGAGTACGTCATGATGCTGGCCGTATCCATCAGTTTAGGTATCACTTTTACCCGGAAGGTGAGTGGCTGGCTTCTTACAAATGAGAATAGCTACATCCGAAGTAGCTTGAATTACTACAGTGCCCTGTTCGGGCGTGACCTTAAGTACAAGTTTTATCGATTCAATTCAGGTCGGCGTCGCTAGTACTCCTGTAACTTTTACATTCCGCGTTAAGTTTTTACCACTCCTCCCTGGACTTGTTCTAGACTGTCCAAAATATGTGTCATTTCCTTTCGAGGAGGAGTGTATGAAATCTAAAACCCTTTTGGTATTGGCCCTCACTTTGAGTTTTGCCAATGCTTTTGCTCAATCAGCTGAAGAGCGTGTCCTCAATACCGAACCAATCGATGTTGATGGATACCTTTCTGAGAAGCAAGTCACTGATGGTGAGCTTGAGCAGATCAGATCAGAAATTAGAAAACAAAAAAATGAAGTTGTTTTGAATAAAGAAAAAACAAAAGGCTTCAAAGAACTTTCTAAAACAACTGAGAAACTTTCAGAAACAACTGAAGAATACTTAGATGAAAAGAAAGACGCTCAAAAAGAAATTGCTGAGTACAACAAGAAGATTAAATGCTTGATGGAAGAGAATCCAGGAGCAGATTGTGCTAAATACGTAAGAGCTGCCCGTGAAGAACAAGCTCCTGTTGAAGCTCCCGTTGTTCAAGAGATCGCTGTCGCTCAAGCTGCTCCCGCCACAGTTTCTACAGTGGAAATGGAACCGGCCGCTGGCATGGGTGATTCAGCGTTTGAGACTATTAAGATGCTCTTCCAAGGTGGAGTGACTAATTATAATGGTGAGAAAGAAAGTCTTCAGGCAGATGCAGCTGGACTCCGCATTGAATCGAATGTGAACAACCGCTTCAGCATGGGTGTTGGTTTCAATTACGCTCAGCTAAAAACTGATGATTATGCTAATGGTTCAAATATCTACGGTAACAACAACTACTACGGTAGTCAGTATTATGGAGCTTACGGCCAAAAAGGGCGCGAGATTCAGTATAAAAAAATGGGGATTGATCTTTACGGGAAATTCTTCATTACTCAAGGCACTAGATTCCGTCCTTATATTGGTGCAGGTTTGGGTTACAACATGGCGGACTTAAAATATTCGCAAAACAATCCTTATCAGAATACGACTTTTGGTTATAACTACGGAAATGAAGCTTATAAAACAAACTTCGCTACCGGTACAGTTTCTCTAGGTTCGGAAGTGATGATCACTCGCTCTTTCGGTCTGAACTTTGAAGGAACTTATGCTACTGGTCTTGGATCTAGCCTTTCTTCGCAAAACAGCAAGAATGTGTCTAACAGCCCAGATCAAAGACGTCTTGGTCAATTGGCCGATGACATCATCAACTCTAATTCATTATCGATCTTTGCTGGTGCGGTGGTGGTTTTTTAATCCCACCCCGGCAAATATCGTTGATACCCTCGAAAAAGCCCCCTTTCCCCAGGGGGCTTTTTATTTTGTAAATTTATAGCCGACTAATCTTCTTTTTCCTTCGATTCTTATTCTTAAGAGCCTAAAATAATCTGATTAAATCTTAAGAAGGACACACCATGAAACCAGTCTATCTCGTCGACGGGAAACGTACTCCTCAGGCCAAGGCCGGCGGAGAACTCAAAGAAATCGCTGCTCCCTATTTAGGTCACTACTTAATCCGTCACATCGTAGATAAATACGCACTTCCAAGTGATGCCATTGATGAAGTGATTGTTGGGAACACCGGGACACCTGCAAAATATCCTAACATTGGACGAGTGATCGCCCTTGAAGCTGGTCTTCACAAAAAAACCTCTGGTTATTCTGTTCATAGAAATTGCGCTTCAGGCATGGAAGCTCTCTCACAGGCCTTTGTAAAAATTGGATCAGGTCGAAGTGATTTAATTTTTGCTGGGGGTGTAGAGAACATGACTCAGATGCCACTGATGTTTAACAAACAGATGACGGAATTTTTCATGGAACTCATGAAAGCAAAATCTCCGGTTCAAAAATTGAAAATCTTTGCAACTTTTCGTCCGCATTTCATGGCCCCGATTATTGCCGTTGAGCAAGGCCTCACAGATCCTTTCTGTGGCAAGAACATGGGTCAGACGGCCGAGACTCTTGCTCGTGAATTAGGGATCTCTCGTCGTGAGCAAGATGAGTTTGCTAATCTCTCTCATCATAAAGCGGCCAACGCAACTAAAGACGGAAAATTTCGTGATGAGATTCTGCCAATCACAGCGGGAGATAAACTCGATAAAATGATTGCGGATGATTTAGGTTTTCGTGCGAATTCAACTGCTGAAGGCTTAGGAAAACTCAAACCCTATTTTGAAAGAGAAACTGGAACTGTAACTGTAGGGAACGCTTGTCCTCTTACTGATGGCGGATCTATGTGGCTCCTTGCTTCTGAAGAAGCTGTGAAAAAATATAATCTCGATCCTATGGCCCGCATGGTGGATTATCACTTCCATGGACTTGAACCTGAGAGAATGGGTTTAGGTCCAGTAGTTGCCACTCATGGGGTGCTTAAGCGAGCTGGTATGAAGCTGGATCAAATGGATCTCTTTGAGTACAACGAGGCTTTCGCCGCTCAAATTATTGGTTGCATGAAAGTCATGAAAGATAAAAACCTCTCAAGTAAATGGGGAATCGATGAAGTCATTGGAGAAATTCCTCTGGAACGCTTGAATGTGAATGGAGGCGGGATTGCTCTTGGTCACCCTGTGGGGTCCACTGGCTCACGCTTAGTAGTGACCCTCGCTCATGAGTTGAAGCGCCGTCGTCAAAAATACGGGATCGCCAGTTTATGTATCGGTGGTGGCCAAGGTGGAGCGGTGATTATTGAGAACTTAAAAGTTTAAGAGGACATTATGAGCTATCAAAATATTAGTTTCGAAATCAGAGATGATTTAGTTTGGATCGGTTTTGGTCTAAACGAAAAAAAATCCATGACCACCTTTACTCGAGAAACACTTTTAGATTTAAAAGATGCCATCTTAAAAGTAGTGGATCTTGATAAGAAAAAAGGTGCCAAAGGATTGATCTTTTTCTCTCACAAGCCAGGAGTTTTCTTGGCCGGTGTGGACGTGACGGTTATTAACGGCCTAAAAACTGAAGCTGAAGCTCTCAGGGCCTTAGATGAATCCCATTTGATCTTTAATGCTGTTGAAGACTTGAAGATGTCTACCGTGGCCCTCGTTGATGGCGTATGTTTAGGTGGGGGGCTAGAGCTTGCCCTGGCCTGTAAAAAGATTTTTGTCTCAGATAGTCCTAAGACTATGCTTGGTTTGCCTGAAGTTAAATTAGGAGTTCTTCCTGGCTTTGGGGGAACCTATCGTTTGCCCCGCAAGGTTGGACTTCCACCTGCACTTGATATGATTCTTACAGGTAAGCAGGTTCGCAACAAGGCCGCGCTTAAAATGGGCCTGGCCGAAGTGATGCTTCCGTCAGAGAGAATGAAAGAACTAGCTCCGGAATATTTACTGAATAGAAAAACTGGAAAGAAAAAAACTCTAAAAGAAGAACTTCAAAATGCTGCCATTGAGAATTTTCTCACCCGTAGAATTATTTTTCAAAAGGCCCGTGAGAAAGTGATGGAAACCACGAAAGGTTTTTATCCCTCTCCTTTAAAAATTCTTGAAGTTTTAGAGAGAGCTGCTAGTAAGAATCGCACGGATGCTCTGGCCTTAGAAGCTGAAGCTTTTGCGGAACTCTCCCAAAGTGTTCAGAGTAAGAATTTACAACACTTGTTTTTCTTGGATGATCAAACCAAGAAACTTCCGAATAAAGATCAAATTCCTAGTGTCCGTAGGGGTGCCGTTTTAGGTGCGGGGGTCATGGGGGGAGGTATTGCCTGGCTATTTGCTCAGAACAATCAAGCTCCTGTGATGAAGGATTTGACTGCAGCTGCTCTTGAATTAGGTTTAAAGCAAGCTTCGCAAAATTTCTCCAGTGCCCTTCGCAAACGGCGCATGAGTGAAGATGAGTTTAACCGTAAAATGCGCTCAATTGAGCCCACGCTTAACTTTGATCCCTTTAAGTCCGTAGACCTTGTAGTTGAAGCAGTGGTTGAAAATATGGAAGTGAAAAAGAAAGTATTATCTGAGCTTGAAGGACACGTTAAAAAAGACTGTATTTTAACTTCCAACACTTCTTCACTTTCGGTGCAAGAAATGAGTAAATCTTTAGCTGATTCTTCACGCTTTGCTGGACTTCATTTTTTTAATCCAGTTAATAAGATGCCATTGGTCGAAATTATCACACACGAAAACGTCAGTCAGGATGTTATCAACACTCTTTATAAATGGGTGCTAGATGTTAAGAAGACGCCAATAGTAGTTAAAGATGGCCCAGGCTTTTTGGTGAACAGAATTCTTGCTCCTTATCTTAATGAAGCGGGATACCTATTAGAAGAAGGTGTCACTCCAGAAGCTTTGGATAATGCTGCTCTTAATTTTGGTATGCCCATGGGGCCATGCCGTTTGATGGATGAAATTGGAATCGACGTGTGTGTGAAAGTGGGCAAGATCATGGAAGAGGGTTTAGGAGAGAGGGCCCACGCTTCATCATTAGCTTTGAAGCTTTATGACGCAAAACTTTTAGGTAAAAAAAATGGAAAAGGATTTTACCTCTATGATGAGAAGGGAAAGGTCACTGGGAAAAATCCTGAGATCTCAAAACTTCTTCCTAGTAAGAAAGTTCACAAAGACGAAATGATGCTTCAGATGAGACTCTTTCTCCCTATGGTAAATGAAGCGGCCTATATCTTTGCAGATAAGATTGTTGATAAGGCTTCAACCGTGGATGTGGGTATGATCTTTGGTACTGGCTTTCCTCCTTTTCGGGGAGGGCTTTTAAGATGGGCCGATCAAGAAGGGTTGGATCAAATTGCTGAGCGCTTAAATAATTTTGCCAGAGATGTAAATAAAGACCGTTATCATATTGCTCCTTTCTTAACCATGATGATTCATGACAAGAAAAAGTTCTACGATCTTTAATGAAAGTTTGGCCTTTTTTTCGCTATTTTTTTAGTTATATTCTTCATGCGAAGACTCGCCAGCGCTTATTATTTATTGCGGTGGTGGGTCTGTTTATTTCTGCATTTTCTCTGATGGTGATTCAAGGAATCATGGGTGGGCTGCAGTCAGGTTTGATTGCCCGCTCTAAGGGAGTTCATGGGTCTCATGTGATCCGTTTCTCAAGTCCGACTTCAGAGAATATTAGTGAGATCAAAGAGGTTTTGCGCAAAGAAGGAATTCCATTTTATTCCGAACTTGAAATTGAAGTGATGCTCAAGGCCCGCAACTTTGTTGCTCCTGCAAAAGTTCATGGCATTGATCTGACTGATGAGCGACCAGAATTTCTTAAGGAAAAAGATTTCCGTGGCATGGTCATGGGAAGTGACTTGGCGTCAAAAATTAAAATTCAATTCTTAGATGAATTTCAAATTATTGCCCCGGGAATTACAGATTCACTCATGGGAGAAATTCCGCGTTTTATTACCGATGAGCTTTCTGATTTTCTTTATTCAGAGTTGCCTGAAGTGGATGAGTTTGAAACTTGGGCACGACTTGAGCTGATTCAAAATCTTATTCGGCAAAGAGGGATTAATCAGATCCGTCTTTACGGAGAAGTGCCTCGGTCAGTGAAAGAAAAAATTTTAAAGATTCAAACTGAAATTCCTTTTCAGTGGGTGACATGGGAAGAGATGAATGGGGCCTTAGTGTGGTCATTGAATCTTGAAACAAAAGTCATGCTCTTTCTTTTCATAAGTATGAGTCTGCTTGTTGCCATTGCAATTACGAGTGGTCTGCTTATTTTTTATTCTAAAATACGCAGAGATTTAATGAGTTTTTGGATTCTAGGAATGGGACAGAAAAAAATAATTCAGCTATGTTTTAAGTTCACCTTAATCCTTTCTGCAGCGACTTGTATCTCGGGAGGCATTTTTGGCTATGTGACTTTGAAGATACTTGAGAATTACGGTCACGAGATTATGCCAGATATTTTTGTCGAACGACAACTTCCTGTTCAATTAAATATCAGTAGCATAGTCTTAAGTCTCTTAATTCCCTTTGGAATCTCTCTTGTATTTAGCTGGTTTTCATTTGCTCACTTTAGAAAGGAAAATCAGTCATTTGTCTCAATTGTGCGCTCTTTAAGTTAATTTAAAAAATATATTTATCTGTTTGGGCCAGACACGAGTAAAATGCAATGAGGAACTCAAGGATTGGGTTTATTTCATCAAGGATTGAGGCATATGTCCCTTCTCAATATCACAAACTTCTTGCCTCACTCTTTTTTGCAAGAAACTAGCCTTCACCATAATTTAGGCGAAGAGATCTCTTTATGTGAAAATGGAAATATGATTTTTCATTGGGCGGATTTTGATGAAACTTGTGATGTCATCCGTGCTCAAATGGAAAGTAATGTTAACTTAAAAGAAGATTTTGAAAATAGAGAACGTGCCCTTGCCCAGCTTTCTCTCATTCCTGTCTGGTTTAGAACGTCGACTAACGTTCAGCAAACTACCATGTATAATGTTTATGAGCGCTATATCTTAAATAAATCTCAGATCGTTACAAATCTCGATCCCTTCAGTTCCACTGAAGTCTCATTTATTTCTGGCACTGGTCCTTTTAAATTGATGTCCATCTCTGAGTGCTTAAATCCTACTACCTACAAAGATTTTGTCTTGGTGAGTTTATTACGAGGCAAACTTCCAAAAAGAGATTTTCGAGTTCGTTTGAAGGCGAAAGTACTTGCAGAGTTCGGTGCTAATTTTCAAAAAGCTACCCTTATTAATTTAGATCAGTTGACCACCCGAGGACTTCTGCTTTCTATGGATTCAGATCTCTATAGCCGTTACATGATTCAAGAAGGAAAGATCAGGCTGCTTTTAGACACTAAGGTTCTCACCGATTCTCTGGGTAAAACTCTTCTAGATCTCTCCGAGCATTTACAGCAGTACCCCTTTAATCTTCTTTATTCTTCAAGAAAAGAAGACGCTATCGAGCTCGCTGTTACAGCTTTCAAAGTTCAATCTAGCTTCGATTTTTTGAAAAACAAAAAGTCTTATCTCTTTGTTCCCTACACGGCCCTAAAGGCTTCTCATCCACTGAGTGAGAGAGCAATTAATGAATTTGTGAGCTACACACGGCGATTAGTGAGAAATCACTACCAAGCTACAGCAACAGAATTTTCGGCTTAAGTTCAATTCATAATTTTTTTGAGATCATAATCTACCAAATAGGCAGCACTCTTGTCTAAATTTTTGCGTCTTTTATCATAGCGCTCAGTGGTGGTAATATTCGAATGCCCAGCGAAGGTGGCCACATCACGAATGGCCGTTTGCTGAGTATCGAGCAGGTGAGAGATAACTGTGGCCCGGCATGAATGGGGAGAAACAGATTTATTGATTCCAAGGCGGCGGGCGTAGCGATTGATGACACGATAAATTGTTGATCCATCCATGGGCCGGTCATTTTTAACCTTGAGTTCTGTTTGCAGTAAATAATCTTCAGGACCAAGTTCTACACCGGCATCTTTTAGGTGGGCAATGTATTCAACAATTTCTTCGTATACAACAGCATTAAGTGGAATAAGTCTGATCTTATCTCCCTTACCATTTATTCTTAAAACATAATGATCGCGGTCGTTCACAATTTGATGGCGTTTCATATTGGTGAGCTCTGAGCGACGCAGTCCCAGATGAAAGAGCATGACCATAATCAACTTATGTGTGCGTCCTTTATGTGACGTAATATTTGGAGCATTAAGCATCATCACCACTTCATCATCATCAAAGGCCACTGTTGGAGATTCGGTTTGAACCTTAGGAAGCTTCACAGTATCTAATGGGTTGTGATCGATCAGAGTCGCGGCCACGGCCCATTTCATAAAAGAGCGGATACAAACCAAACGGCGATTAATGGTTGCCGAAGAGAGTCCACGCCCAAGTAAATGATCCCGGTAGAGCTGAAAGTGATAGGACTTAATTTCTGAAGGGTGAGAAATCGCTACTGAGCCGGAACGAAGAAAATCAAAGAAGAACTTTAAATCTTTAATGTAAGCTGTCTTTGTGTCGGGCGAGAGAAATTGAACAAGAAATTCTCGGACAAAATCCTGAATATCAGTTTTTTTCTGAGAAGCTTCTTGAAACTTTTTGGCAAGATCTTGATCAATTACCAAAGAGAGTGCATTTGATTTCTTCATCATAATTAGATTCTACCCAAAGGAAAAAAAAAAGGGAATAATTTATCATGAGAGGTAATTTATGATGACTTATATTCTGGTGGGCCTTCTTGGGACTTTCATAGGGGCACTTCTTTATCATTTTAAGAATCTAAAATTTATTCTCGAATACAAACTACTTCAAGAAAAACTCATTCTTCAAGATAAGTATCAACAAGAGTCTGCACAGAATTTAGAATTAAAGCTCAAGAATATGACCCAGCAGATTTTTGAAGAAAAAACTAAGAGCTTTCGTGAAGATTCTCTGAAAGGCATGGAACTGATGCTCAATCCTTTTAAGGACAAGATGAGTGAGTTTTCTAAAAAAGTAGAAGAGATTCATCTCACTGACCTTCGGGACAGGGTTAAACTTCACGCAGAAATTGAGCGCATCGCTCTTGCCGGTCAACAGATGAGCCTAGAAACTCAGAACCTTACCCGCGCACTTAAAGGGGACGTGAAAGTTCAAGGAAATTGGGGAGAGGTGATTCTTGAGCGCATCCTTGAGGCTTCGGGATTGCGGGTGGGCGAGGAATATGTTGCTCAAGGCAAAGACCTTAAGCTCAGAGATGATGAGGGCCGCACGCAAATGCCGGACGTGATTATTAATCTTCCGGATCAGAAGCATCTCATTGTGGATTCCAAGGTGAGTCTCGTGGCCTATGAGCGCTATATCAATGAACAAAAAGAAGTGGATCTTAAGGCTTTCTTGGATTCACTCTATGCTCATATTAAAAATCTTTCGGCCAAAAATTATCAGGGACTTTCTCAGGTCACAACTCCTGATTACGTCATGCTTTTCATACCTATTGAGGGCGCATTTATGCTCTCATTGGGTCACGATAAAGAGATTCTTACCTACGCTTGGGAGCGCAATATTGTGCTTGTGGGCCCTTCGACTTTGCTAGCTACTCTTAGAACAGTAGCTAGTCTGTGGAAGCAGGAGAGGCAAACCAAGAACGCTTTAGAGATTGCACGTCAAGCGGGAGGTCTCTACGATAAATTTGTAGGAGTTGTGGAAGATTTTGATTCCATACACTCACAGATTAAAAGAGTCGGAGATTCTTTTGAGAGCTTAAGACTCAAAATGCTTACGGGAAAAGGTAGTGTTACCAGTCGTATGGAGAACTTAAGAGAATTGGGTGCCAAGAATTCTAAATCCCTTCCTATCAATCTTGATCAGCAATAACCAGAGCTGGTCAGTCGGTTGAACTTTTTATCCTGACTATCCGATAGGTAAGTCAGGAACTTTATGAAGATCATCGCCTTGCTACTCTTACTTTCAAGCACTTGTTTTGCCCGTTGGGCGAAGGTGGATGATTTTCCTTATATCATTGAAGATTTTTCTCAGCACTTTAAAGTTAAAAAAAATGGTGATTCCACATTACTGGTCACTAAAACTTTTAAGATACGTACTTTGGAGAGCCGACCTTTCTTTAAAAATTTTAAGCTCAGCAATAATAAAAACCTGGGAACTCTTAAAATTATTGAGGCCCGAGTGACCAATGGGAAAACTGTCGTTCCAGTTTCTCTAGATCAAATTAAAGTTAATGAACACGGAGAAATGCAGGAATTTATTATTCCTTATCCTTTTCTAGCTATTGATACTCTGGTTTTTTTGAAGTTTGAAAAAGAAACAAAGGCCACTGTTCCCCGGCACTTTTCTCGAATGATTAAAATTGCTCCTGAGCATTTAGTGAAAAAGTTTAACTGTTTAATTGAATCTGAAGTCCCTTTGAATTTAACCGTCAATGACCGAAGCTCTTTATTGGACGTAAAATCTTGGAAAGAGTCTGATAAGTCAGTTTTAAGTATTGTTCTTAAAAAACCTTATACCGAATTCCTTGTAGATCAAGAAATTGTACCTTCTTTGAGTCAGCAAACATTTTTCAAGGTCACTTCTGATCCGGACTGGGTAAAAATACACGACCATTTTAAGTTGCAGTATGATCAGATCTTGGCCGAAGCACTTCCAGAATCTTTGAATAAGTTTGCTCTTGGACTTAAAAAAGAACCTGATCACGAGGTCATCGTGAAGCAACTTTTGAGCTTTATCAAAAAGAATTTTACCCAACTCAAAGGGAAGGTGATTGAAGTTGATAGATTTATTCCTCAAAAGATTTCACAAACTTTAAGAACAAAAAAAGGATGGCCAATTGATTTGTCGGTTATGTTAGTTTCTCTTTTAAAGAAAGCGGGCCTTGATGCTGACCTTGCCCTAGTGCTGACATCAACACCTGATAGATTGCGGGATCAGTCTCTTGATTTTCCAAATTCAAATTTCAATCATGCAGTGGTGAAGATTACTTCAGGTAATAGTATCTTTTGGATTAATCCCTCGGATATAAGCTTTTCCCGTCTTTCACATAGATCAATTATCACAAATAAAGTCGCACTGGTTTTAGATGGAAGAAGAAAAGCTGAAAAGATACAGGATAATCTCCCCATAGATAACTTTTATAGTGTCAGTCAAATTTCTACCTTTGCTCCGAATTCAGAAATAAAAGTTCAGGCAGATTTAAAATTTAAGAAAAACGCCATTTTTGCTCTCACTGACATTGAGGGTCCCAAGGCCAGAGAAGAGGTTGAAGAGAAATTGAAACTCACTCTTGCTATGGGTAATAATCACAAAGAAATTACAATTTATTCCTTTGATTTAAGCGAGCGCAACTTTAATGAATTAAACTTCTCAGCAAGCTACTCCACAGATAAATTGGGGGAGGGCACGCTACAAGCTTTTAAACCTTACGGTTTCAAGGTCAGGTATCCACTTTCTAAATTTTTAATGAAGTATCCGGACTGGCAAGGAGATCTCTACATTGGAGATACTCAGGTCGTATCTAAGACTCATTTCTTGAAAGATATGTTTGTCAGCGAAAATCCTATGGATTGCAGTGTGACTTCCCCTTGGTTAGATTATGAAAATAAGATTGTGATGGAACCCAATGGGACAAAAATTATTGAAACTGTTACGGTAAAAAAATCTTTCCTCTCTCATTCACAATATTCTTCTAAAAATTTCATTAATTTTCAAAATGAAATTAACCACTGTTTGAAGGGACCATTTGTTGTACTGAGTTTCGGTGGAAATCATCGGGCAGGTGTGGCCAAACTCAATGAAACTTTCCAACAGATGCCGCTTCTTGAAAGAGCTGAAATGCGTTTCTCCCTTGCAAAGAAAATTTTGGAAGGAGATGCAGATCCGGGTTTAAACAAGGCCAACGCTATGGACTTTCTCATGACTAACGTGGAAGAAGCCCCCAGTCATGGCTCCTCATTCAGGATGCTGGCCGAACAGATTCTTAAAATTCATTCTGAAGAGAGAGATACCATTTCGGAAGCTAAAGAGCTTCTTACCAGAGGACTAAAGTATAATCCTTCACATCAGGGCCTCTATTTAGTGTACCTTTATACTCTCTCCTTGCTTAAAAAAGATGATGAAGTAAAGAAGTCTCTTACTCACGTATTTAAACTTTCTCCAGTTAATAATCCTAGTGATCTGATGCTCTTCGGAGATCTCTATGCGAGTGTAGGAGATCATCTGAGATCCTTGAATTGCTACTTAAAAGCTGTCGATATTTCAAAAACTCCCAATGATAAGCTCAATAGTTTAATTTCAGTAGGGAAGAGTTATCTCAATCAAAAAAATCCTGTGAAGTGTATAGAGATCAGTAAACAAGTTCTTGAAAAAGATTCAGTTCACTCAGAAGCTCAGAAACTCATTACTGAATGTTTAGCACAAAATAGACAGTTCGAAGAATCTGTTGAGATCGCTCGAGATGCCCATAAGAAACTACCTTCTGAAAAATTAAGTGAAAACTTAGCTGAATCCCTAGTGAATCGGGGGAATCATCATCTCAACTTGCGCCATGTGGATTTGGCCGAAGCGGATTTTAAAGAGTCTATTCATTACTCTCAGACTTCTGAAGCCTATTTTGGGATGGCAAAAATTGCTTATAACAACCGGGGAACTTTTGATTTTGCTTATACCTTGGTGATGAAAGGCAAAAAACAACTTAAAGGTGAAACCGTTGAACAATATTTGAAGAAGTGCCTAGATATTTTTAAAAATGATTCTGAAAATTCAATTAAACTTAATCAAGAACTTTTACAGATTGCCAGCACAGTTCCTGAGAAAGTCATGTTACTAAGTGAGATTGCCCGTCATCAAAAAGAACTTAATATGGGTAAAGAATCCGAGAAAACTGTGCAAACAGCAATCGATATGGGTGAACTTTTTCTTAAGAATGAAAAATCTCTCTCTTTGCTAACCGCTCTTGGAGAGTTGTATTTTAAACGTATGGATTACTCCAAATCGAAAGAAATGTTCAAAAGGGTGGTTATCTCTAATCAAAAAGATCTTCAAGCTAAAGATTACCTCATTAAAATCGAATCCATTGAAAGCAATTTCAAACGCTCACCAGCATCCGCTACAGATATACAGAAATAATAGAGTTGAGCTAAGTACCTTAGGTTTCTATCATCATGAAGAAACTGCCTCTGTAAAAAAAGCTATTGAAGAAGAGGAAGTAGAAACGCATCGTAAGAATTCAAGGCCTGTTCTAAACGAAAAACTTAACGTTCATCATCACTAGGAATTTTTGTTTTCACAGGAATGGGATTGATGAGAGCACTTTTGAATTCACCTAAAGTCGCTTTACGACGATTATTATAAACATGCTCGTTCACGCTAAATGGTAATTTTTCCACTGTGCAAAAACCAAAGAGTGACCATTGATCATTGACCTCAGCAAATTCACCATTATCTAAACCGGCCACAACACGGATACATAGGTGACCCTTATTCGAGGTAGTGAAAGTAACTTTTTGATCTTCGATAACAAATTGATTGGGCCCAATTTTCTTGAGTTCAATATTCTGTTCATAGTTATAACGGGGAAGATTCACTCCGTTAATATTGTAGTTGTAACAACCTGTGAATTTATTGAGTCCGTCATTCATGTCTTCCCAGAAAGTCGTACCTCTTAAGCATCGAAATCCAATGAACGCCCTTTTCACTTCCGCATTATTACCCGGAACAAAGGTCACTACATTACGGACGAGGGTAACGGTAGTGGGGCCAGCTCCGTAAGAGAGCTGAGTCAAGGCCAGAAGAATAAGCATCATGTATTTCATGAGAACTCCTGAAAAACAGAAAGTGATATTTATTATTATAGCTTAATGCTTGAGAAATCAAAGCGGGTCAATATATCCTGACAGAAAAGGTACGCTGATTGCTGCTTTAACTTTTGCTCACAAAACCTTAAATTGTTCGCAGACAAATGGGGATGATTTAAGCCATTGTTTTGATTTGATTTTAGAGAAAACACTTTTCCCAATTGAACTCTGAAAGACATTTTAGATCCCTTAGAAAAAGAGATTTCAAATCAATCAAGATTGATAGAAATGCTTTTGCGCCAAAACCTCTAGATTTTGTATGGGCCTGCTGGATTTTAAAACTGAAACACCATCTCGAATATAGATGTTCAAAAAATCCTCAGTTGTCTGCGAACAATTAAAACCTTAAGATTCTGCCTATGAGCACATCCATCAATCCAGCTACTGGTCAAAATCTTCAAACCTATTCTGATTATCCTCAGGAAACCGTCCTGGAAATTATTGAACTTACCCATAAGGCGCAACTTGA